>JBKHDM010000042.1:0-26894 GCA_046541355.1 Spirochaetaceae bacterium | reverse complement strand
TGGAAGGGCGCCTGAAGACCCCGGTTTGAGAAGAGAGTCGTCAGAACCCGAGGGGGCGCTCCCCGCCCCGGGGATCCGGCCCCTGGGGGCCTGGGCACCTGGGGGCCTGTTTTGCGACGCCTCTCTCCCGCGGCGACCTGCGTGGAGCAACTCCTGCGGCACTCAGAGAGCGCCTCGCCTGTCAGAAGAGCCCCTCTTCCTCCTCGGGAGCCTTCTTTGCGGCCTCCGTGGTAGAGGCGACCGTCGCCTGCTGGTCTTCCTCCTCCTGTTCCGCTTCGCTCTCTGGTTCCTCGGGCTTAGGGAACATAAGCGCCCGGACCTTCGCCTCGAGCTCCCGGGCGACGTCCTCGTTCTGCTCGAGAAACTCCTTGGCGTTCTCCCGACCCTGACCGATCCGGTCTTCCCCGTAGGAGTACCAGCTTCCGCTCTTGCTGATCAGGTCGTAGCGGACCGCCGCGTCGAGGAGGCTCGCGGTTGCGCTTATCCCCTTACCAAAGATGATCTCGAGCTCCGCCTTTCTGAAGGGGGGAGCAACCTTGTTTTTTACGACCTTGACCCGGACACGGTTTCCGATCGCCTCGTCACTCCCCTTGGTGATCGTCTCGATCCGACGAACCTCGAGGCGCAGGGAGCAGTAGAACTTGAGGGCGTTTCCACCGGTGGTCGTCTCGGGATTTCCGAACATGACGCCGATCTTCATTCTTATCTGATTTATGAAGATAAGAGAGGTTGAGGACTTCGATATGATCCCGGTGAGTTTACGCAGCGCCTGGGACATGAGCCGCGCCTGAAGTCCCATATGGGAGTCTCCCATGTCACCCTCGATCTCCGCCTGGGGGGTGAGGGCGGCTACGGAGTCGACGACAATTACATCCACCGCCTTGGAGCGGACGAGGGACTCGGCGATCTCGAGGGCCTGCTCTCCGTTGTCCGGCTGAGAGACCCACAGATCATCGACCTTTACCCCGAGGTTTCGAGCGTAGGTGGGGTCGAGGGCGTGTTCGGCGTCGATAAAAGCAGCGACTCCCCCCTTTTTTTGCGCCTCCGCGATGGCGTGGAGGGCGAGGGTGGTTTTACCGCTCGACTCAGGCCCGTAGATCTCGATAATCCGTCCCCTGGGAAATCCGCCGAGACCGAGGGCCTCGTCGAGGAGGATCGAACCGGAGGGAATCGTCTCGATCCCCGCGGCGGTGCGGCCCTCCCCCATCTTCATGATCGAACCTTTCCCGAACTGCTTCTCTATCTGCAGCCGGGCCGCCTCGATCGCACGATTCTTCTCGGCCCTGGTTTCCGCCTGGGCCGGGTCCGGCTGGGTCTGTTGTTTGCTCGATTTTTTTGCCATCGCGGATCCTCTTCCTGGTAATGGTATCATTCCTCTACCAGTACCTGAAAGGGGAGTATAGCGATTCAGTTAGGACTCGTATACACGCTCTTTTTCGCCTCTCCTGCTTTTGACTGGAAAGAGCGTTTCGGGTATAACCTTGGCTATGCGCGGGGAGCTCGTTATTCTTTCCACCCGATCCCTGGAGGAGTACGCCTCGAGGGTGGCGTATCAGTTGCAAACCTTTCCTGAATACTACGCAAAGGGGTATCGGGAGCCGGCGATGGGCAAGCTTGGTACCAAAATCTTTGCCGATGGGGAGATGGAGGTCGAGGTCGATACCTCGATCCGGGGTAAGGATGTCTTCCTCTTTGGAGGAGCGGCGAGAAACGAGCTCGGGCTCTCGGTGGCGGAGAACAAGATGGAACTCTACCACACCATAGACGCCCTGAGACGGGCGGCGGCGGAGCGGATCACCCTTTTCGAACCCTTCTGTACCGCAAGCCGCTCCGACCGGACAACCCGGCGCAACAGTGTCGGATTCTGGATCCACTACAAGACCCTCATGAGTCTCGGGGTGGACCACATCATCACCTACCAGCTCCACTCCGACAAATCCAAGACCGTAGTCGATCCGAAGCTCTGCGCTATCGATGATGTGCCCGCCTCGAACCTCCTGAGCGAGTACATGGTAAACACCTTTATTCGCCGTCCTGAGTACCTCGATGAGGTGGTTCGGGAAGAGTGGCTCTTCTGCTCCGTCGACGCGGGTGGGGAGAATGTCGCCCGCAAGTACGCCCGCGCCTTCGGCACCCGCCTGGTTATCGCGCATAAGCAGCGCAGCTACCACAAGGCGAACACCGTGGACTCGATAAACATCCTCTCCGATACCGACATCGCCGGCAAGGAGGTGTGGATCGTCGACGATATGGTCGACACCGGCGGCTCGGTCTACAAGCTGGTCAAAGAGCTCAAGAAACGGGATGTGGCGAAGGTCAACATCGCCGCGATCCACCCGGTATTCTCCGATCCCGCCAGGCAGCGCCTCGTGGAGCTCTACGAGGAGGGGCTCCTCGAGGTGGTGCTCGTGACAGACACCGTCTCCTGCAGCGAGGAGATACGGGAGAGCATGCCCTTCCTCCATGTCGTCTCCTCAGCCCGGCTGAGCGCCGAAATCATCATGCGGATGCACGAGGAGGAGTCCCTCTCCCCCTTCTTTGACGACTTTGACGCCTTTGAGTACATGGAGAAGCTCAGACTCTTTCTCTGAAGGTATGATTTTTCAGACACACCGGCGCGCTTCCCTCGAGTTCCCATGCCCGACGGACCGGTGCGGTGGTTAGCCCCTCGCAAAGAAAGGGCTCAGAACTGCTTTTCCGAGTCCAGAAGGATCGTAACCGGACCGTCGAGGTCGGCGTCGATCTCCATGTGATCCCCGAAGCTCCCCGCGGCCACCGCTGTCCGCTCCGAGGCGAGGCTGAGAAACCGACGGTAGACCTCCCTCGCCTTTTCGGGGGCGGCGGCTCGGTTGTAGCTCGGGCGTCGCCCCTTTCTCGCGTCTCCGTAGAGGGTAAACTGGCTCACCACCAGCAGCTCCCCCCGGATATCGAGGAGGGAGCGGTTCATCCTCCCCTCCTCGTCCCCGAAGACGCGCAGGTTGACAACCTTCTCAACCATGGCGGTGATCTCCTTCTCCCCGTCCTCTGCCCTCACACCGAGAAGCAGCAGTACCCCTCGGCCGATACTGCCGGTGACCTCGCCCTTTGCCGAGACCGCCGCAGCTCTGACCCGCTGGACAACTGCCCGCACTACTCTCCCCTCGGCGCTATCTTGCGGATCGAGGTGACCCGGAGGGCAAAGCCGGGCTCATCCTCCGGGAGCTCCACCTCCGCGATCACCTCTATAGCCTCGCCCCCGTCGAGGAGGGCTGCAAACTCGAGGTAGGCGGGAACGACCCCCTCGAGGACCCGGCGGTCCTGGTAGCCGACGAGAAAATCAAAGCGTATTTGCTCCTCGCCAAACTCGATGTTGCTCGCCGTTCCGCTCCAGCGGACGTAGGTATTGCGGTAGAGCCAGCTCTCCTCGGCTACCTCGGAGTAGCCGAAATTGTCGTCGAAACTGGTGAAATCGGGTTCCCGGAGGTACTGTTCGAGGAGTCGCGCCCGCTCTTTGAGGGGGACAGACGCGTTCGAGGCGAGAATCCGGTTTATCTCCCGCTGGGCGAGGTTGTCCCGGTACTCGTTGAAGTACTCTCTCGCGCGGCGGAGGGTGGAGGCGAGTTCGTCCTCGGTGAGGATGAGACGAAACTCCCCCTCCGTGGCGAGGCGCTCACCCTCCCGGGGAAGCTCCACAAGCTCGACTCCCTCCCGGGGCTCGCCGCGCTGCTGTTCGATCCAGCTCAGCAGAGGCGGCACGGTTACCGTGGCGAGGGCGAGAACTCCGGCAAGGAGGATGAAGACCCAGACGCTCAGAGGGACGGTTACCGGTTCAGGAGGGAGGAACTTCTTTCCCTTTCCCTCCTCGAAGACGCTTATGATCTGGGCGGGGTCATCGGAGGAACGGAGAAAGTCGAGGCCTCGCCGGGCGATGCGGTTGCGTGAATCCTGGTCGAGGACTTTGAGCCAGAGGCGGAGCGCCTCCTCGGTCTCGCGTCGTCTGAGGGCTACCGCGGCGAGGGCGTTGATGATGTGAAGTCGCTCAGGCTCCATCTGCTCCACCCGGCGCAGGTAGCTGTACGCTCCGGCGTAGTCTCCGGTGTAGAGACAGGAGAGACCGAGAAGCTCGAAGTAGTCGGGGTTTTCCCTGTAGATAAAGACCTGCGGCTCCAGAAGCGATATAACCTCGGCGTATTTTCGCCGCCGAAAGAGGCGCCGGCCGCGATTGAGTCCGCTCTTACCCTTGCCCGCTGTCACAGCGACCGCTCTACTGCCCCCCGTTTGCGTTTTCCGAGCTCTCTTGCATCTGCTCCCGCATCCGGGTTACCTCCTGTTCGAGCGTGCGCACCCTCGCCTCACGGCTCGAAAGCTCGTCTTCAAGCTCCCGTACACGGCTGGTGAGCCGGGAGATCTCCGCTCTCGCTCCTTCCGTTGCCCCGGCGGCGAGTCGCTCCTGATACTCATCGAGGGCCTCTTCGTAACCGGTCTGGCGTCGCTGGAACTCCTCCTGAGCGGCGAGAAAGGACTCATGGCTGCGACGGAGCAGTCGCAGTAACTCCTCCTCCCGCCCCTTGAGCTCGATCAGTGAGAGGCGGTAGCGGGCCGCTTCGACCCGGAAGCTGGTGGGAAACTCCCGGACCACCGTGGTAAAGATCCGTTGCGCCTCGTCGAGACGGCCGAGTTCGTAGAGGGACTCCCCGGTCCAGTAATAGGCGTTTGCCACAAAGGGTGAGTCGCGGTACTCCTCGAGAAACTGCTGAAACGCCTGAATAGCGCTCTGATAATCCTCCTGGAGAAAGAGCAGCCGCCCTCGTTGGTAGTTCGCCTCGGAGTAGTACCGGTTGTCGGGGTAGTTCATCAGGTAGTACTCGAGGTTCTGCTCCGCCTCCTCGAGTCGGTTGAGGGCCATAGCCGACTTGGCGATCCAGAAGTAGGCGTCCGCCTCTACAGAGGTCTCCTCGGCGTTGAGAAGGGCCTCACGAAACCTGACAAGCCCCTGCTCGAAGGCGCCCTGCTGAAACCGGGATACCCCCTCGTTGAGTAGCTGCGACGGGGTCAGCGTCGACTCCTGGGCAAAAAGGGGTGCCCCCGCTACCAGGAGGCCTACCACCGGAATTATCCAGAACCGTCGTTTCTTCATTTCTACGCTCCCACTCTCATTGTCGACCCAACCTCGCCCATACTATACGAGAACCGGTGGAAAAAACAGCTCACGCCGTGGCGCCGGAGGACTTCATCCGTGCAATATAGGCTGCCGGGTCAGGAGCGTTGAAAAAGGAGCTGCCGCTCACCAGGACCTCCGCCCCGGAGTCGATCGCGTCACGGTAGGTCTCCTCGTTTATCCCTCCGTCAACCTGAATGAGGAACCCGAGTCCCCGCTCCCGACGCATGCCTGCGGCGCGACCCACCTTTTCGAGGCAGGAGGGAATCAGCGCCTGTCCCCCGAATCCCGGGTTTACCGTCATCACCAGGAGCAGGTCGATCTCCGGGAGCAGCTCCCTGACCATCTCCAACGGCGTGGAGGGAACAAGACTGAGACCGACCAAGCAACCAAGATTCCGGATGACCCGGCAGGTGCGGTGGGCGTGGACCGACGCCTCGATATGAAAGGTGATCCGGTCCGCCCCGGCCTCCGCGAAGGGGGCAATCATCGTCTCGGGGTTGTCAACCATGAGGTGTACGTCGAGGGGCAGCTTGGTGAGTCCCCGGATATCCGCAACCGTTTTCGGAGCGAAACTGAGATTCGGAGCGAAGTGACCATCCATGATGTCGACATGGATCCAGTCCGCCCCGGCGGCTTCGCAGAGCTCTACCCCTTCCGCGAGACGGGAAAAATCCGCCGACAGGATTGACGGGGCAGTTATGATTGACGATTGTTTCATAGTGCTGTCATAATATGCTGTGGCGCTCCAAATATCAAACCTCTCTCCTCACCTCTCAAGCCTCTTCCCCAGGGGGCCTTCGTTGACGTATATTCTTGTTATGATATAATGACGGAATTACCATCGGGGAATACTAACGGGAGTGGAGAACCAGAGGCAGGATGAGCGAACCGATACGCTGCTCCAGAGGGCGTACGAAAGAATAAAAGAGCACGAGCTCGACGACGCCGCTGCCGCCTTGGAGGAGGCACTCTCTACGGCGTTTGAAAACCCCCGGGTTGTGACATCGCTCAAGTACGTCAACTTCTGGCGTGACCGTCATAGTAGCGTTGCGAGCATCAGCGGCACCTTCGACCGGGCGGAGTATCTTCTCGGACAGTGGAGGACCTTCGACTCCTTCGTCGAGCGGATCGGCGAGCGGGACGAAAGCTGTCTCTACGCCCTCAAGCAGCACGTCTTCGGTGAGGCCCTCGCCTACTATCGGCAGCTCTACCAGCAGTCGGAGCAACGGGAACCGGATCTGCTCCTTCGCATCGGGCGGTGCTACAAAGGGATGGGCGACTTTCAGCGGGCGGTACGCTTTCTCCAGGCGGCCACGACCGAGCGGCCCGCGGACGCGGCTATTCTCGCGGAGCTCGCCGATTCCTTTGCCCTTGTCGGCGACTCCCAGGCGGCGAAGGCGTTTTTCCGGGAGGCTTTCTTCGTGGAGCCGCAACGGGTGGATGTGACACTGCTGGAGTCGGAAATGATTCGGCGGCTGGTGGTAAAGCTGGAGGAGATGGGGATGAGCCAAACCCTCCTCAAGGAGTGGTTACCGGTCTACGGTGTCCTGTTCGGCGTGTTTACCGTCAAGCGGGAGCTCCGGTCCATTGAGTTTGGCCGTCTAAAACAGGCGATCTACTCCCTGGAGCGGGAGCTGCGGGAGGGGACCGCCGAGCCCGGGGTGATCGAGCCTCGACTCATAAATAAGTATTTCTGGCTGATAGATCACTTTATCGGGGTTCAGGAGGAGCAGCAGAAGATCGACGAGGTCCTTCTGAAAATCCGGAGCATAAACTCGAAAATCTATCACCTATACACCAATTAGCTATGGCAGGAGCTTGATCTATGGCAGAGCAGACCAGGACCGTGACGCACATTTCGGAGTTACTCAACGAAGAAAAGTGGACCCGTGCGGCCCTTAACAGCTACACGGTAAAAAACTTTCAGGAACTCGACCGGGTGGTCGAGGGGATCATGGAACAGGAGAACCAGGAAGAGGCGCTCGAGGCGTGCGAGGAGCATCTCCAGCACACCAAGAACAGCATTATCGCCCTTTACATCTCCGGGATAATCAACCTCAACCGGCAGGTTGTGGATGACTCCAACCTGGTCACCCTGATTCAGATCTTCTCGGACAACCACAAGTGGAGCATTGTTGAGTACCTTGCCGAGCGGATCCTCGACTTCGGGGAGAACAAATTTGCCCTGCGCACCCTTGCCGAAACCTACGCCCACGAGAGTCGTGAGGAGAACCTCTACGAGATCTGGGAACGCCTCATCCGGGTCGACTACGAGGAGGCGGACATTGTCCGTAAACTCGCCCTCCGAAAGGAAGAGGAGGGAGAGACCGAAGAGGCGGTCAACTACTACAAAAAGGCGCTCCACCGCTACATAAACCAGAAGCTGTTTACCAGCGTGAAGGAGGTGTGGCACCGCCTCATTCAGCTCGCCCCGGAGGAGACGGAGTTTTTCTATCACGCCGAGGGCAAGATCGCCAAGACGATCAGTCCCGACCGCGCGGTGCAGCTGCTCGAGGATCTCTACCCCTATTTCAAGCAGCAGGAGCGTTGGGACACGGCGATCGAGATCCTCAAGCGAGTGCTCGCCTACGATGCAAAGAACCCGTGGGCGAGAAAGGAGATCGTCGAGTGCTTTCAGGCGAAGTACTCGGACCACAGCCATCTCGACGACTATATCCGTCTCTCGAACCTCAATCAGGGGTGGCGTAACGTCCACGACTCCATTGCGGACTTTGAAAAGCACATCGCCTTTGACAAGGGCAACTTCGTATTTCATCGTTCCTGGGGGGTCGGGCGTATCCGGGATATTCAGGGGGACACGATCGTTATCGACTTCGCAAAAAAGCGGAATCACAAGATGTCCCTCAAGATGGCCGTAAGCGCCCTCGACGTTCTGGCAAAGGATCACATCTGGGTGCTTCGCAGCGTCTGGCCCCGGGAGAAGCTGAAGCTACGGGTCAAGAAGAATCCGACCTGGGCTCTCAAAACGGTTATTCGATCCCTCGACAACGCCGCGGACATGAAAAAGATCAAGGCGGAACTGGTGCCCCAGGTCCTCACCCAGGGTGAGTGGTCCTCCTGGAGCACCAAGGCGCGGAGCATCCTCAAGACGAGCGAGGATTTTGGTACCCTCCAGGCGAAGCTCGACCACTTTGTGGTTCGGGACCAGCCGATCACCTTTGAGGAAAAGACCTTCAACAAGTTCAAGGCTGAAAAGGACTTCTTCGACCGGGTAGCGACCTTCCGGGAGTTTCTCGATCACATCGAGGAGAACGCGAGTGCCGGTACCGACTCCGACTTCTTCAGGGAGATGTTCGAGTACTTTGTCGCCTTTCTGCGCAATCCCGCCCAGGTCAACGAGCAGGTCATTTCGAGCCAGCTTCTGGTCAGCGATGTACTCAAGATCTACCCCTACCTCGCTCAGGAGGGGCTCCACCTCGACTTCGAGGAGCTTTACAACGAGATCGAGGACCTCGAATCAACCTTTGCCGCCATGGACAGTAACGAGATCAAGCGGGAGTTTCTCCATGCGGTGCGACGGAGCGACAAGAACTGGCCGGCGGTTTATATTCGTCTCTTTCCCTACGTCCTCAGCCGGGACGTGGTCCACGAACTCGAGCGGGCGGGACATGAGGAGATGCTCAAGGATCTTTTCAAGTACGTCTATCAGAACTACCGAGAGCTGCGGGAACCGTTTATCTGGTTTACCCGAAACTGCGAGGGGGACGACTGGTTCCGGAACGTCGATGTGGATTACGAAAAAATTCTCATCGGCACGATTCACATCTATGATCTCACCTTCCGGGATATCGAGAACCGCAAGGACGCCACGACGAACCGGAAGATCAACAAGCAGGCCCAGAGCTACCTGTTCAAGGAAGGTCACCTGTCGAGGTTTCTCGAGACGGCGGATCAGGACTCGGTGACCCGGATCTACACGCTTCTCAGCGACGTCAAGGATATCGACTCGAAGCTCCTTATCGAGACCCGTCAGCAGGTTCTCGACCGTTTCCCGGACTTCAAGTTCTACGGCGAGCGGGAGGAAGCGGTTGAGAGCAGTGTCAGTCGCGGATTTTACGCCGCTCCGGGCTCCTACGATCGGAAGCAGCGTGAGCTTACCCATCTCCACGAGGTGGAGGTTCCGGAGAACTCGAAGGAGATCGACCGCGCCCGGTCCTACGGCGACCTTCGAGAGAACGCCGAGTACAAGGCGGCCCTCGAACACCAGGCGGAACTCAACCGTCGGGCGGGAGAGCTCAAGAGCGATCTCGAGCGGGTACGTATCGTCAATCCGAAGGAAGTCACGGCGGAGCGCGTCGCCTTTGGCACGAAGGTGACCCTCCAGGATCTGGACAAAGGGACGGAAGTCGTCTATACGATTCTCGGGCCCTGGGAGTCGGACCCGGACAAAGGGATCATTAACTATCAGTCACCCCTCGGCAAGAAACTCTACAACCAGAAGCCGGGGGACGAGCTTACCTTTGAGATCAACGAGCGCACCTACCACTACCGGATCGAAAGGATCGAAGTGGCGAGTTTCGCCTAGGGGACTACAGTTCTTCGAGGGCGCGCTGGACGTTCTGCCTCAGGGCGGGATGGTTGCCCTCCTCCGTGAGGGCCTCGAGGTCCTCACGGTAGCGGCCGAGTCCGTTTCGGGCGATGCCCCGGGCGCCGTAAATCCGGATGATGTAGTTGGGATGGCTTAGCATCCTGGCGTAGAGGGGGGCGAAAGCGCCGTTCTCCCGCAGGGACGCCTCCTTGGAGAGGTAATCGAGGAGTCTGGAGTTTTCTTCCTCCCAGGCGCTCTCCATTATCTCCTCGAGCAGGGAGACGGCAAAGGTGTCCCCCCAGTCGAGAAGGAGGTCCACCATCGCGAGGCGAACCGATGAGTTCGCCCGGGGGTTGGTCACCGTCTCCTCCACGAACTCTCGAACCTCCCTGTTATTGAACGCGGTCAACGCCGCTACCGCCTCGAGACGGACCCGCTCCTCGGGATCGGAGCGAACCTTGTATATCACCGCGGGAATCGCCTCCTCAAGCTCCAGTCGGGCTATCCCCTCGAGGGCAAAGACCCGGGCGCGCCAGAACTCGTCGCGAAGGGCGGTTATCAGCGCCTGGGACGCCTCCTCATTCTCGAAGCGACCGAGAGCACTCACCGCGTAGGCGCGCAGCAGGCTGTTCGAGGCGCCGAGGAGCTCGGCGATAACCGGGACCGCCTCCTCGGTTCCCAGCCTGCCGAGGGAGTCGACGGCGTACTGCCTGAGGACCATCGCCTCCCCCTCTTCCTCCGCGAGGCCTGAGAGAAAATCAAACGCCTCCGGGTCGCCGAGCTCTCCGAGGGCGAGCACCAGGGCGGCCCGGACATCCTCTGAGGGGGCGTCCTCGAAGAGGGTGATGATTCCTTCGACACCCACATCCTCGCCGAAGGTCGAGATTGACGTGGCGGCGGAGGCGGCGAGCCGGCCACCACCCTGGGCGATTATCTCCTCGAGAAGCTCGGTAATCTCCTCGCGTCCCTCATCTTCCTCCGGTGGCACATCCGCGAGGTAGCGCATGGCAGCCTCGGTGCGCCGGGCCGAACCCTCCTGGTAGGCACTGAGCAACTCGACGGCGAGCTCCTGGGCGCCGGGGTGTTCGAGCTCCCGGTAGTAGCTTAGAATCTCCCTTTGGAGTCTCTCGTTTCTGCTGCTCTCCAGAAGGCGGGCGAGGTCAGGTTCGAGCTCCTCTACCCGCTCTTCCCGGAGTGTCGGGATCAGTTCTATCACCTGACTGTTGATACCGAACCTGAGGGTATCCCGCCAATCCTCGATTATGGAGCGAGCCTCTTCTTCCTCGGCCTCCTCCTCCTCGGCAGCCTCTTCAGCCTCGGCCTCCTCCTCCTCGGCAGCCTCCTCTTCCTGCGCGAAAAGAGGCGCGGGCGCAAAAAGGATGAGCGTCGCAACCAGTAACAGAGGCGGTAGGTTGAGGGGTAACCGTTTATGCAGGGCGGTCATCACCTTATGCAGGGCACTGTGCAGGACAGTCATGACGAGCCTCCCTCATCGAGCCGTTTCTTGCGCACCATATGTACAACATCTACGGATAAAAGGTAGTACGAGATGAGCAGAATTCCCAGGGCGGGAACGCCGATGAGGGCGAGGCGGCCGAGGTTGACAAGGGAGCTGCCCGACCGCCACCAGTCGCCGAAGAGCAACCTGTGGCCGGCGAGGGTGGCGGCGAGGGGGAGCGTGCCGGCGATAATTCGCCACCCCTTGGCGAGGAGCTCCCGGAGTCCGAGATAACCGAGTCGTCGGCGGGCGGCGGCGACCATGAGCAGAAGCGCGACGGTGAAGGCGACGCTGTTTGCCACCGCGAGGCCAACCACCCTGAGGCGGGTCTCCTTGAGGTAGAGACTGAGGCCGATGTCGAGCACGACCGCCACTCCCGCAATCCAGAGGGGAGTTTTATAGTCGTCACAGGCGTAGAAAAAGCGCTGAAGAAAGGTGAAGGCTCCCACGCTGAACAGGCCGAAACTGTAGCCGACAAGCACCTCGGAGGCGAGAAGGGTCCATTGCTCCTCAAATGCGCCCCGTTGGAGGGCGACGGCGATAATCTCAGGGCCCAACAGGGCGAGGGTAACCGCCGCCGGGAGGAGCAGGGTAAAGAGGTAGAGCAGTCCGTAACGCACCGACGAGCGAAGCCCCGCCACGTCATCCCGGTTCCACTGTCTGCTCATCCGGGGAAAGAGCACCGTGGTGATCGATGCGCTGAATATACCGAAGGGGAGCTGCCAGAACGTCAGGGCGTTGGTCATCGCCGAACCCGAACCGTCCTCGAGGCCTGAAGCGAAGAAGACCGCCACCTGCTGATTGACCGCAAAGATGCTCGCCGCACCGACCACCGGAAGCCACTGTTTGAGAATGCGTCGAAACTCGCGGTTATTCGGGTCGAGCTGTGGCAAAAAGGTATAACCGAGGCTGAGGAACTGCGGAATCTGCATGAGTACCTGGAGGAGGCCACCTAGGAGCACCCCCACAGCCATCGAAAAGACCCCGAGGCGACTGTGGAGCAGCACTATCGAGCCGATTACCGAGACGGAAAAGAGCACCGGGGTTACCGCAGGAAGAAAGAAGCGGCTGTGGGCGTTGAGGGTGCCCATAATGACCGCCGCGACACTGATCGGCAGCAGGTAGTGGACCAGATAGCGAAAGAGCTCCACCGAGAGCGCCTGCTTGCCCGGGTCCGGGAAGGCGAGGATCGTGTTTACCACGGGTCCCGCAAAGAGGGTTAGAAGCAGGAGCAGGGGCAGGAGTATCACCGCCTGCATGGTGAGAATGTTTCGCACCACCAGACGCGCCCGGTCGGCCCCGGATTCCCGGACGAGGGTGCCTGAAAGAACAGGGATGAAGGCTGAGGAGAGGGCTCCCTCGGCGAGAAGTTTTCTCAGGTTGTTCGGAATATTGAACACCAGGTTGATCACATCCGCCTCGCCGGAGCCGCCGAAGATGGCGCCAATCACCGCGACCCGGAGGAATCCGAGTATTCGGGAGAGAAAGGTGGTCCCCATAACCACCAGGGTAGAGATCGTACTCTGCCTGAGGCTCTGTTCATCCCTCACCTCGCTCCTCCCCGGTAGTAGCGGTCGAGAAAGCTATCCTTGTACGCCGCGTACCTCCCTTCCCGTATCGAGAGGCGGATCTCCCGGAGAAGCTGTGCGAGAAAGCGGAGGTTGTGCTCCGTCGCGAGTATTGCTCCGAGGATTTCTCCGGACTTGATCAGATGTCGAAGGTAGCCGAGAGAGTAGCCCCGACCCCCGAAGGAGTCGATCGTGGAGTCCGGGGGCTCATCGACCTTCGCAAACCTCGCGTTTCTCAGGTTGAGGGTGCCGTCACGGGTAAAGAGCGTCCCGTTTCGACCCGCCCGGGTCGGAAAGACGCAGTCAAACATATCAACCCCATGTTCCACGGCGGTAAAGATGTAGTCCGGAGTACCGATCCCCATGAGGTAGCGCGGCTTATCCCGCGGCAGCAGGGGGGTGGTAAAGGCGGTAAACCTTTCAAAAGTCTCAAAGCTCTCACCCACCGAGAGCCCCCCGATCGCGTAGCCCGGCAGATCGAGGGAGCAGATCTCCTCCACACTTTCCCGGCGCAGATCCTCATAGAAGTTGCCCTGAACAATGCCGAAGAGCTCTCCCTGGTACCCTTCTTCCTCCCGTTTTCGGACCCACTCCTCCCGGGCACGCTTCGCCCAGCGGTGGGTCCGGTGAAGCGCCTCCTCAGCCTCCTGTCTCGGAACGTCGAATCCGGTGCACACGTCAAGGGCCATCTGGATGTTGCTTCCGAGGGTAGCCTGAATGCCGACGACCCCCTCGGGGGTGAGGGTATGGCGACTTCCGTCGATGTGGGAGGCAAAGGTGACCCCCTCCTCCCGGATCTTCCGGATGTTTGAAAGGCTGAAAACCTGGTATCCCCCGGAGTCGGTGAGAATATTGCCCTCCCAGGTCGAGAAGCGATGGATACCACCGAAGGCGTCGATCACCTCCATACCCGGTCTGAGATAGAGATGGTAGGTGTTTGCGAGGATGAGGTTGTACCCCATATCCTCGAGCTTTCGGTGCTCGATCGCCTTGACGGTACCCGCCGTCCCTACGGGCATAAAGACCGGGGTCTCCACCGCCCCTCGGGGGAGATTCAAGGTTCCACATCGAGCGGCGGTCGTGCTGTCTTCGGCGGTGACGGAAAAAAAATCCTTCAATCAAAGCTCCTAAGTTCTCGCAAGTCGCATGAGCAGGACACCGAGGATCAAGAATAATAGTACCCCGCCCCACGCTCCGGCGGCGGGAGGCAGCAATCCGGCGCTGGCGGCGAGGGAGCCTACCATGCCGGAGACGTAATAGACCGTGGCAAGGCCGAGGGAGATGAGGAGACTCAGGAGGAGAATGTTGCGCCTGAGACGGGAGCCCACGGAGGCGGAGATGAGGGTAACGATAAAGGGAGTAAAGGCGAAGGCAATCCGCTCGTACCAGTCGGCCAGCTGCTCCCGATACGGCAGGCCCGCCTCCTGGAGCCGCCCGATCCAGCGAAGAGCCTCGTCAAAGCGCATCTCATCCACGGACAAGGCGCTTCGCTGGAAGCTCTCAGGAGAGGCGGTGTAGCGCTCCTCCTCCACCCCGGTAAAGGAGAGCTCCCCTCCCTGCCCCTCCTCACCTATGAGAAAGTAGAGCGGGTCCTCGAAGGACCAGTAGCTCCCGTTCCACCGTGCGAGGGGCGCGTCGAGGCGGGAGTGGAATGAGCCGTCCCGGTTGCGCTCGAGGACCGTGAGCTGCGAGAGGGTCCGGTTGTTGTCGTTGTAGTACTCCGCAAAGTAGATCGTGCGCCTCCCGTCGTCGAGAACCGTGACGTTCGTGTTACTGAAGCTCCTGGTGACGTTGAGTAGCTCCCGGGACAGCTCGTTCTTACGCCGGTAACTGTCGATTACGACGTACTCCTCGAAAAAAAAGGAGCCGATGCTCAACAGCCCACCTATAATCAGCAGGGGAGCGACGAAGCGGTAGAGGCTGATTCCGGAGCCGAACACGGAGATGAGCTCGTTGTTGGAGTAGTAGGTCCCGAGGCTGAAGGAGACGGAAAAGAGAATCGCCACCGGGAGGGAGTAGGAGATACTCTTCGGGAGAAAGTAGAGCTGCACCTGGAGTATCTCGATAGTCTCTGCCTCGGCGTTGAGATAGCGGACCAGGTTTGCGAACAGGTCGACCATCTGGATGCTCAGGACAAAAAAAGACGTCGAGGCGAGGAGGGTCGGCAAAAAGGAGAGAATGACCATCCGGTCGAGGATACGCATCCTACCGCCTCCATCGCAGAACAAACAGAGCGCCCCCGAGGAGTATGACCACCACGTTCGGCAGCCACATCGAGAGGAAGGGAGAGACCTCCGGGCGCTGGGTACCGAAGGTCTGTCCAGCGATGAGCAGGCTCCAGTAGAGTACCGAGATGAGAAGCCCGATCCCGAAGCCGACGGATCGTCCGCTGCGGCGGGTGTAAAGACCGACGGGAAAGGCGAGAAAGATGAAGCTGAGACACGCTGCGGGGATGGAAAACTTCTTGTAGTACTCGAGGCGATAGATCTGGAGCGTCCGGTCGAAGACCCGGACGGACTCCTGCTGATCGAGGCGGGACACCAGAGAGTCTAGACTACCCCGGTCCGCCTCGCCCCGCTGCCAGGAGAGATAGGCGAGGCCGAGGCGGCTGCGGAGTGCGGCAAGTTCCCGCTCCTGCATAGCGAGCCGCTCGGCGAGGGCTCGCTCCTTTTCCCGTATGTCGAACAGCACATCCCGGGCGCTCATCTCCCGGGGGCCCGGGTTCCGCACGGATATGGTGATATCCTGGAGCAGTATGTTGTAGATCATCTCCTCGGCCCGGGCGTACTCGTACTCTCCCCGGTTTGACCCGAGATAGGAGTGGGTAAAGACGTCCTCAAGGGTGAGGGAGATCACTCCCTCGTCATCCTCTCCCTCCCTGGTCAGGGTGGCGTCGGTGGAGACGATAACCCGCCGCTTGCCCTCCTCGTCCCGGTCGATAATCGCAAAGCCACCAATGTTTCGCCCCTCGACGTTCCCGGTGATCAGTATATCGTTCTGGTATCGCTTGACCGTGTACGGCTCGAGCTCCAGGGCAGGATTACGGTAGAGAAGCTCCCGATAGAGCCTGCCGAACTCGATTGTCCCCCGGGGTAGAAAGTAGTCGTTCATGAGAAAGCTCATCAGGGAAAAGAGCGCCCCCATCACGAGCATCGGTACAAAGAGGTGGCTCAACGCGATACCGGAGGCTTGAAAGGCGATAATCTCGTTATCCGAGGAGAAGCGACCGACCGCCATCAGACCGCCGACAAGGGTGGCAAAGGGAAAGGAGAGCGCGATAATCGACGGGAGGGCGAAGAGAATGAGCAGCGCCACGTCAAACAGAGCAACGTCCTTTGTGAGGATCTCCTCCGCCAGGAGTAACAGCTGGTTGACAAAAAAAATGATGAAAAAAAAGGCGAAGGAGACGAGAAAGGAGAGCATGAACTCACTGAGGACGTAGCGCCATATGATCCGCATTCAACTGCCCGTGGACCCGAATCCCCCCTCCCCTCGGCGGGACTCGCTCAGGGAGTCGACGGATTCGAAACGCGCCCTTGTTACCGGCGCAACGACCATCTGGGCGATCCGCTGTCCCGGGGCGATTGTCGCAGGCGTATCCGAGAGGTTCACAAGGATCACCTTGACCTCTCCCCGGTAGTCGGCGTCGATGGTGCCCGGCGCGTTCAGCAGCGTTATACCCTGCCGAGCCGCGAGTCCCGAGCGTGGGCGTATCTGCGCCTCGTAGCCGTCGGGAAGCTCGATCCTGATCCCCGTTGGTATGAGCCGCCGCTCCAACGGGGCGAGGGAGAGAGCCTCCTCGATCGCGGCAAAGAGATCCGCCCCGGCTGCCTGATCCGACTGATAAACCGGCAGGAACTCCCGCCGTCCGAGTACACGTACCCTCACCCTTCGCATAATACCAAAAAAAGAGCCGGCGTCCATCGCCGGCTCCATTTGATTTCGAGGAGAACCTCAGTCCCGATTCCGGTCGCGTCCGCCACGATCCCGGCCGCGGTCATTGCCCCGAGCTCCTCGGTCGCCCCGACCGCCACGGTCGCCCCGGTCGCCCCGGTCGCCACGACCGTTGGTGCCTTCCTCGGCACCCTCGTAGATGAGGCTCAGGTTTACCCTGCCCATCTTGTCGATCTCGATGATTCGAACCGGTACATCCTGGTTCATCTCGAGAACGTCGTTTACCGAGTTGATCCGGTGGTCCGCCATCTTACTGATGTGACAGAGCCCCTCCTTTCCGGGCAGAAACTCGATAAAGGCGCCGAAATCGGTGATCCTTCGCACAACCCCCTGGTAGGTCTTGCCCACCTCGGGCTCCTCGAGGAGTGAGAGAAAGGCGTCCTGGGCGTTCTTTGCGCTCTCGCCGTCCTTGGTGTAGATCGTTACCGAGCCGGTATCCTCGATGTTGACGTTAACGTCGAACTTGTCCTGGATGGAACGGATTGTTTTTCCTCCGGGGCCGATGAGCAGGCCGATCTTCTCGGGATCAACCCGAAAGGTGAGTATCCTCGGGGCGTACACCGACAATTCCTGTCGGGGAGCCTCGAGAGCCTTCGCCATCTCACCGAGGATGTGCAGCCTCCCCTTTCGCGCCTGTTCGAGAGCGGTCTTCATGATGTCCGCGGAGACGTTCTTGATCTTGATATCCATCTGGAAAGCGGTGATGCCCTCCCGGGTTCCCGCCACCTTGAAGTCCATGTCCCCGAGGTGGTCCTCCTCCCCGAGTATATCCGAGAGAACGACTGTTTCCTCCCCTTCCTGAATGAGGCCCATCGCGATCCCCGCCACGGGAGCCGCTATCGGAACCCCGGCGTTCATGAGTGCAAGGGAGCCGCCGCAGACGGTAGCCATGGAGGAGGAACCGTTGGACTCGAGTATCTCGCTTACAACACGGATCGTGTAGGGAAACTCACCCTTATCCGGGACCACGGCGTGGAGCGCCCGGTGGGCGAGGTGACCGTGGCCTATCTCGCGGCGACCGGTACCGAGACGGCCTGTCTCGCCGACGGAAAAGGGAGGAAAGTTGTAATGGAGCATGAAGTTCTGCCGCCGGTCACCCTCGATGTCGTCCATGATCTGCTCGTCATAGACGGTTCCGAGGGTGGTAATCGCGAGAGCCTGGGTTTCACCCCGGGTAAAGAGCGCGCTGCCGTGGGTCCTCGGCAGCATGTCGACCTCACAACTGATCTGCCTGATCTCCTCAGGCCCGCGGTGGTCGGTCCGGAACTTCTTCTCGACGATTGACTTGCGGACGATCTCCTGCTCGAGATCATCCATGAGACTCCGGAAGAGCCTGTACTGCTCCTCGGGAATATCCTCCTGGAACTTCTCGTAGGTTTCGGTGATGACCTTTTTTACCGCGTTTCCCCGGGTAAACTTGCCGAGGACAAAACACGCCTCTTCGAGCTTCGGATAGGCAAACTCCCGAATTTCCTCCGCCTTGTCGAGGGTCAGGGAACTCTCGATGAGGGGCAACTTCTCCTTGCCCACCGCCGCCCTGAGCTCCTCCTGGATCTTGCAAAGGTCCTGGATCACCTCCCGGGCTTTTTCGATCGCCTCGAGGAGGAGCTCCTCGCTCACCTGCTTCGCGCCACCCTCGACCATCGTTACGCCCTCAGCGGTGCCTGCGACGATGATGTCGAGCTCACCCTTGGCGATCTGCTCGAAGCTCGGGTTTATGACGAGCTCCCCATCAACTGAGGCGACCCTCACCGCCCCGATCGGTCCGTCAAAGGGTATATCGGAGATGTGGACTGCGGCGCTCGCGGCCACCATAGCCACCACATCCGGGGGATTGACCTGGTCCGTGGAGATTGTGGTCGGAACCACCTGAATTTCCCGCATGAACTGCTTGGAAAACAGCGGCCGCATCGGTCGGTCGATCAGGCGGGAGACGAGGATCTCCTTGTCCTTTGGACGACCCTCCCGCTTGATGAAGCCTCCCGGGATCTTGCCGGCGGCGTAGTACTTTTCGTTGTACTCCACCTGGAGGGGGACAAAATCGAGCCCCTCCCGGGGCTCACCGGAGGAACAGACCGTCGCAAGGACCGCACTGCCCCCGTAACGGGCGAAAACCGCCCCGTTGGCCTGCTTCGCCATCCGGCCCGTCTCGAGAAAGAGCTCGGTGCCGCCTACGTTCAACGTTACTGTTTGCATGATGATTCCTGTCTGTTCGATTACTTGCGAAGACCGAGTTTCTTGAGCAGCTCCCGATACCCGTCGAGGTCCTTCCGGCGCAGGTACTTGAGGAGACGCCGTCTCTGACCTACCATCTTGAGAAGTCCTCTGCGGGAGTGGTGATCCTTCTTATGGGTTCGAAGATGCTCGGTGAGGTGCTCGATACGGGAGGTAAGCAGGGCGATCTGGACCTCCGTCGCTCCGGTGTCCTTGTCGTTCACCCCGTACTGTTCGACAACCTGGTGCTTCTCATCTTTAGTGATGGGCATGGATACAACTCCTCTCAAAAAACTGGTGATAGAATCTCAATTTCTGTCGCATCGGAGGTATCCGCAGCCCAGTGGAGCGCCTGTCCAGTGATGGTAACCGTACCTTCCCGTTGGCCGTTAGCTGTTCGAAGCGAGATCCGGTAGGTTCCGCTTGCAGGCAGTACCTGTTCGGTGTCCCCCGCAAGCCCGGGGATCCCGTTTCGAACATCCAACGTGTAGGGTCGGCTCAACAGACGCTGCGCCGTCTGCACATCCCCCGCCGCGATACACTCGCGAATGCGAGTGCTGCTGATTGACCTCTCATTATCAATTAGTGGCTCGACGATGTCAACCCGTATGCGACGGTCCGCTCCGAGCTGCTGCAGCCGTTTTGCCCCTACTTCCCGGTTCTTACCGAAATGGAAGTCATAGCCGACTACCAGGTGTTCGAGATGAAAGCGCGCCTGCAGGGCGTCGAGAAAGCGATCCCCCGTGAGTCCGCGCACCTGGGAGCCGAAATCGAGGAGGATAACGTAATCCACCCCGTACGCCCGCAGAACCTCGAGCTTCTGCTCCAGGGACATAATGTCTCCGAGATAGTGCTCCCGACGGAGATACCAGGCGGGATTACGTCGAAAGGTAACGACCAGGGAGAGCCGCCGCGGCTCCTCGACGATCCGGCGAACGAGGGTCTGATGACCCCGGTGCATCCCGTCAAAATTGCCGATAGTCAGGGCCGCGGGAACATCACGCCGGTCGATCGATAGTCGCTCCCAGGAGAGTATTGTCATGGCCGTACCAGAATATAGCGAAATCCGCCGTCTCCGGCCGCCGCTATCGCCACAACTTCTCCCCGGGGATCGAGAAACCCGCGATACGGTTCCTCCCCCGTCAGCCGCTGCCTGTCGACCACAGCTTCGATCTTTGCCCCCCGGGCGATGCGGCGACTCTCCTCTTCGGCGAGGGGCACCTCCCGGATCGAGGGGAGACGTTGTACCACCCTTTCCAGGGGAATAACCGCATCGAGGGTCGGCGTGTCGACGGACTCGGACAGGGTAAACGGGCCCACCGAGTCGCGCCGAAGGGCTGTCAGGTAGGCGGAGGTACCGCAGGCAGCGGCGATATCCCGGGCGAGGGCACGGATATAGGTTCCCTTCGAGCAGTGGACGGCAATTCGCGCGTCCGGGGGCTCGTAGGAGAGGAGCTCGAGGGAGTAAATCCGGATCGCCCGCTCGGGGATGGTGAGCTCTTCGCCCCGGAGGGCTCGCCTGTAGGCGCGCTCTCCCCCGACGTGGACCGCGGAAAACCGCGGGGGGACCTGGGTCTGAGCCCCTCGAAACCGTTTGAGGACGCCGAGCAGCTCATCCGGGTCGGGAGGATCACCGACCCGGTGCGGTTGGCCTTCCGGGTCGAGGGTCTCGCTCTCCCACCCGAGACGGAGTGTACCCTCGTAGCGTTTGTCAAAACCGGTGAAGAGGGCGACGAGCCGGGTGCCCCGCCCGACGAGGACGGCGAGAACCCCCGTGGCGAACTGGTCGAGGGTGCCGGAGTGTCCAACTTTTGTCTTTTTCGGAAAGAGTGCCTTGACCGGTCGGAGCGCCTGAAAGGATGTCACCCCGGCCGGCTTATTCAGGAGAATCAAGCCGTCCAGGGCGGTGGTCACTGATTCGCTTCCTTGATCCGCTGAATCATCTCGTAGCCTTCCTCGATGCTGTGATCGACCACGAAGGTGAGTTTCGGCGTGGAGCGGTACTTCAGCAGCTTTCCGAGCTTTCCCTGGAGGAAGCCGGCGGCGTGGTTGAGCGCTTCTACGGCGTTGTCGAGTTCGTTTCTGGAAAGATAGCCCGAGACCCAGACCCGGGCGTAGGCGAGATCCTTGGCAACTTTGGCGTGAGAGAAGGATATGAGCGGCGATACCCGGGGGTCCTTGATCTCCTCCCGCATCAGTATCGCGCTCAACTCTTCGATCAGCTGCCGCTCTACCCGCGCCAACCGATGTTCAGACATACGCTACTTCTCTACCTCGCTGAGCTTCTTTGCGATCTCCTTGATCTCGTAGAACTCCATCGTATCCTCGACCTTGAGGTCGTTGTAGTTCTCGAGACCAATACCGCACTCATAGCCGGAGGCAACCTCTTTCGCATCGTCCTTAAACCGCTTCAGGGAGCTTATCGACCCCTCGTGGATCATCACGCCCTCCCGGAAAACCCGCACCTTTGCGTTGCGGCGCACCACACCGTCGGTGACGTAGGAGCCGGCGATCACGCCGATCTTGGGCACCTTAAAGGTGTCCCGCACCTCGGCGGTACCGATGATCTCCTCCTGGAGGTCCGGCGCGAGCATCCCCTCCATCGCGGAGCGCACATCCTCGACGGCGTCGTAGATGATGTTGTACTTGCGGATCTCTACCTTTTCCTGCTCCGCGATGGCCGCGGCTCGTGGTGTCGGACGTACGTGAAACCCGATAATGATCGCTTCCGACGCCGCGGCGAGCATGACATCACCCTCGTTGATCGCTCCGGCGGCGGCGCGGATCGCGCGGAGCCGCACCTCCCGGTTACTCAGCTTCTCGAGGGCGGACTGAACCGCCTCAACGGAGCCGTGGACATCACCCTTGATGACAACCTTGAGCTCCTGGACCTCCCCCGCCTCGATACTGTCGTAGAGGTTGTCGAGGGTGATCTTTTTGACGCTCTTCGCCTCTTCTACCCGTTTGAGCTCCTGTCGCTTGGTGCCTACCTGCCGGGCCGCCTTCTCGTCTTCGGTAACCTGGAAAGGGTCGCCGGCGTTCGGAACGCCGTCACAGCCGAGGATCTCCACAGGCATCGCCGGGCCCGCCTCTTCGACCTTGTCTCCGTGGTCGTCAAACATCGCCCGAATCTTGCCGGGATAGACGCCGGCGACAAAGCTGTCCCCGACGCGCAATGTGCCGCGCTCGATGAGCACCGTCGAAACCGCCCCACGACCCGGGTCGATCTGAGACTCGATAACCCTGCCCTCCGCGGGCACCTCGGTGCTCGCCTTGAGCTCGAGCACCTCCGCCTGCAGGATAATTGACTCGAGGAGCGACTCGATCCCGGTCCGCTTGAGAGCCGAGACTTCCGTATAGATCGTGTTGCCGCCCCAGTCCTCAGGTATGAGGTCGAGCTCTGAGAGCTGCTGTTTTACCCGGTCCGGGTTCGCCTCGGGAAGATCCACCTTGTTGACCGCGACGATAATCGGAACTCCCGCGGCCTTTGCGTGGTCAACCGCCTCCCGGGTCTGGGGCATGACCCCGTCGTTCGCGGCAACAACGAGAACGACAATGTCGGTGACCTGGGCTCCCCGGGCGCGCATGAGGGTAAACGCCTCGTGACCGGGCGTGTCGAGGAAGGTGACCTTGCCGTGATCCTCGGGGAGGGTTACCTGGTAGGCGCCGATATGCTGGGTTATACCCCCGAACTCCCCCGCCACAACGTCCGTGGCCCGGATAGCATCGAGGAGTTTCGTCTTGCCGTGGTCGACGTGTCCCATCACCGTAACGATTGGAGGCCGAGGCAGCTTGTCCTCTTCCTTCTCCTCCTCCCGCTCGATAATCGTCTCGTCGTAGAGAGAGACGATCTTTACCTGACAGCCGTACTCGTTGGCAAGGATCTCCGCGGTCTCCGCGTCGATCTGCTGGTTGATGGTAACCATCATACCCATGTTCATGAGCTTGCCTATGAGATCAGAAGCCTTGAGGTTCATCTTCCTTGCCAGCTCGCTGACGGTGACGACCTCCATGATATCGATCTCCTTCGGGACCGGATTCGCCTTGGGAGAGGGCTTTTTGTTCCGGCTGAAGGCAAGCTCTTTCTCCTGCTGCCTGTCGCGCTTGTTGGAGTAACTCTCTTTTTTCTTGCTCTTGAAAAACTTGCGACCACCGCTCTTGCCGCCGCCGGTACCGCCTCTCGCTGCGGTGTCCGGAGCGCCGCCGCCCCGGGGAGGCGGACCTCCTGGACCTCCTGGACCTCCGGGGCCGGGACGGCCGGGCCTCGGGGGGCCTGAGGGACGGCCTGGGCCTGAGGGGCGTCCCGGGGGAGGACCGGTGCGGCCGGCGGGGGCTCCTGTGGGTCCGCTACGCCTCGCCTGCTCACTGCTGCGGGCGCTTCTTGCGGCGGCCGCGGAGCTTCGGGTCTCGTTGCGTTGAATCCGTCTGGTCTGAGGGAGATCCTCGAGGGAGCGTTTTTCCATCGCCCGTTCTTTACGCCCCTTCTCATCCTTTCGGGAGGCGGCAGCGGGCTGAACGGGAGACTCTCCGGACTCTCCGGGAAGCACGGGGCGCCAGACGAGCTTGTCGTCCTTCTTTTTCTTTTCCCCGCCTGTCGACTGCTCCTCCGGCTCAGCGGGTTTCGCTTCCGCCGCCGGTTGCGGTCTGCTGGGAGTGGGCGCCTTTCTTGCCGGCGCTTCCTTCATCTGAGGTGGCTCTGCCTTCTTCTCCGAGGGCTTTTTCTCCTCGGCGGCTTCTTCCTGACCAGCAGCTTTGGTCTTCGACTTCCGCTTCACGACGACCCGGACCTTTTTTTTGTCGCCCTTCTCGTCCTGCTCTTTCTTGTGCTTGATCAGCGTCGTCTTAGGCTTCTGCTGCTCGTTGTTTTCCTGTTCTTCAGCCATACACTCCCTTTACCGCGCAATTGTAACCAGTCGAGAACATCATGTAAACATGGCGTTACTCTTCCTCGTCCTCTTCGGATACGATCTCTACGGTCTCCTCGATGATCGTCCTGATGGTGGCCACATCCTCTTCGGATAAACCCGGGACCTGCCGGAGCTCCTCCTCTTCCATGTTGAGAAGCTCCACTATATCTTCTATTCCCTGTTCGGTGAGGAGGGTAACGATATGTTCCGGGATCGAGGGGAGCTCAGCGATGCTGGTGATCACCTCGTCCTCCTCGGAGGTTTCCTCCTCGGAGGTTTCATCCTCGGACGGGGCGAGCTCGGAGATTGCGCCAAGGGGCTCCTCCTGCGCTTCCTCCTCGGCGAGATCCGCCGCCTCGTCCATCCCCGTCTCGACAAGATCCTCCTCCGCGGCCTGGCTCTCATCCTCCTCGGTGAGCTCGTCCCGGTCACGCTCCTTTTCTCCCGCCGCTTCCTCGGCGTCGAGCTCATCCTCCATGCCCTCGACGATCTCGATGTTCTCGGCGATGATCTGCTTGAGCTCGGCGATCTGTCCCTCGGTCATGCCGTCGAGCTTTCGCAGCTCGTCGTCGGTGAGGGAAACGAGGTGTTCGATCAGCTCGATACCGTTTGCGCTGAGGACGTTGATAATGGAGATCGGAACACCCGGAAGCTCCCGGACTTCGGTAATCTCCTCCTCCTCCACAAGCTCGCCGAAGAGTTCGGAAACAGCCCGGCGACTGGTGGCGGCGATATCCATCTCCTCGAACTGCGCCTCGGTCTTGACGTCGATGCTCCAGTCGGCAAGGCGGTTTGCAAGGCGGACGTTCAGTCCCTGCTTTCCGATCGCCAGGGAGAGCTGGTTCTCAGGAACGATCGCGAGCGCCTGCCGCTTCGCATCATCGAGGATGAGGACGTTACTCACCTCCGCGGGGGAGAGGGCGTTTTTTATAAAGAGCCTCGGGTCGGTCTCGTACTTGAGGATATCGATCTTCTCGCCCTCGAGCTCCCGGACGATCGCCTGGATCCTCACCCCGCGCAGTCCGACACACGCCCCCACCGGGTCCACGTCCTCCCGGTTGGAAAGGACAGCTATCTTTGTCCGGTAGCCGGGCTCCCGAACGAGCTTGAAAATCTCGACGGTACCGTCGTAGACCTCGGGCACCTCGATCTCGAAGATTCTCTTGACGAACTCCGTGTGGGTTCTCGAAAGAATAATCTGCAGGCCGGTGTTGCTCTTGCTCACCTCGTAGATGAGCGCCTTTATCCTGTCGTTGGGGCGGTAGATTTCCCGGGGGGACTGGTACCGTTTCGGCATGAGCCCCTCGGTCTTGCCGAGGTCGACAAAGATGTTGCCGTTTCGCTCCCGCTGGTAGTAGCCGATGATGAGCTCCCCTACCTTGTCCTTGAACTCCGAGTAGAGGGTATCCTTCTGAATCTCCCGGAGGGTCTGCTTCGCCTTCTGCTTGGCGCTCTGGACCGCGACACGGTCGAACTCCATCGGATTTATCTCGATGAGAAGCTCATCTCCGAGCTCCGCCTCCTCGTTGAGTTCCTTCGCCTCATCGATCTCGATCTCCGTTGTGGGATCTTCGAGCTCGTCGACGATCTTCTTGCGAGCGTAAAGGGTTACGTCATCCCCGTCCTCGCTGAAGAGGACCACGGCGTTATCCGCCTGACCGTACTTCTTTTTATAGGCGGCAATGAGGAACTCCTCGATGGTACGCTGAATCAGCTCTTCTGATATCCCCCGATCGGAAACGAGGGCTCGGATAGCGTCTGTAAGACCGGCAGCCATCTACTCTTCCTCCTGGCTTTCATCCAATTTTGCTTTTCTTATCGTTTCAAGATCGTAACGAGTTGAAACGCCGGCTTTCCTGAGGGTCACACCACGCTCGTCGGCATCCTCAATGGTGCCGCCGATCCACTCCTCCTCGGATTCGGTGAGTAGTTGTACTCCCTTCCCCTTGAACAGTTCGAACTCCCTGCCGCTTTTGATCGCCCGGCTCAGGCCGGGGGAGCTTACCTCGAGGTGGATCTCCCGGCTTGCGGTGATCACCTCGAGCCGGGGCAACAGGGTGGTGTAGACCTCGGCGCAGTCATCGAGGGTTACCCCCGTCGGAGCGTAGAGGATTACCGAGGCGTGGAGCGTGCCCTTACGCCGGGCGGTGGTGAGCTCCACGAGGTTGAAGCCGAGCCCTTCGATCAGGGGAACAACCTCGTCGATGTAGGGGTCATCGTGCTTGTACTTCATTGCTCCAAAAAAAAGAGAGCCGTTGGAGAACGACTCTCTCGGGACATAACATCTCGAAAGTTTGTCTGAATAATACGCCTTGCCTCCGGTTGTGTCAATCACGGGCGACAACCAAAGCTGAGACTTCCGCCGCCCCCGCCTCGAGGAGCAGCACAGAGGCGGCCTCGACGGTTTCCCCGGTGGTGGCGACATCGTCGATGAGGACGACCGACGCCCCGGAAACCGGGGCGCAGGAGAGCAGGGGCCACCGGGACCGTATCCGTGGAAACCGTCGATATCGCAGCTGCGCCCGGGCGTTGACACTCCGCTCTCCCCGGTCGAGCTCCTTCTGGGACCTGCCGCGACGCCGGGAGAGGAGGGAGCGGGAGCGAAGGGCGGTGAGTCTTGCGAGCTCTCCGGCGAGCAGCTCCGCCTGGTCGAAGCCGCGCCGCCGGCGACCCCGGGGTGAGGCGGGGACCGGGACGATGAGCCCGCCGCCGCAGGACTCCTTCGCCCGATCGAGGAGGCGACGCAGGTGCGGGGAGGCGACCATTTCGGAGGCGAGGAACGCCGCGGTCCGGAGGTCCCCGAGCTCCTTCAACCCGTGGACGAGGGAGACCGCCGGACCACGATACTCGTAGAGAGCGGCGAGGGTGGCGAGTGAGCGCTCCTGTCGGCGGCAGCTGAGGCAGTTTCCGGACTCCGAGAGAAGGGGAACGCCGCAGCGTGAACAGACCGGGCCGTCGAGACGTGGCAGCCGGGAGCTGCACTCGTCGCACAGTAGCGGAGGCGAGAGGCTCGAGAGGGTTTGAAGGGTCAGGGAAATACCGCAGTGCAGGCAGCGGCAGGTGC
>JBKHDM010000041.1:0-27027 GCA_046541355.1 Spirochaetaceae bacterium | reverse complement strand
ATGGATAATCGATTTACCGCCTGGATGAGCCACGGCGACACTGTCGAGGAGCCGGCTCCCGGCTCGGAGGTGATCGGTGAGACGGTCAACGGAGTGCCCGCGATCGTGAGACTCCGGCAGGAGCCGCCGGTCTACGGGCTCCAGTTCCACCCCGAGGTAACCCACACCGATCAGGGGCAGGAGCTTCTGCTCAACTTTGCCACCCGCGTCTGCGGGGCGAGGCGGGAGTGGAGCGTCGAGGTGTACCTCGAACAGATCAGCGAGCGTCTGCCCCGGGAGGTTGGAAACCGGCCGGTCCTGCTTCTTATCTCCGGCGGTGTGGACTCGACGGTGGTCGCGGCGACCCTCCTCAAGCTGCTCTCTCCGGAGCAGGTGCACCTGATGTACATCGACACCGGACTTATGCGTCTCGACGAAACCGAGGAGGTGAGCCGGGAGCTTCACAAGCTCGGTGCCAGAAACCTCTACATAATCGATGCGGAGCGGGAGTTTCTCCACGCCCTCTCGTGAGTCCGTGACCCTGAGGAGAAGCGCCACATCATCGGTGACCTGTTCATTTCAATACAACAACGGGAGATCGCCCGCCACATTCCCGACGCCTATATGCTCGCCCAGGGAACCCTCTACACCGACATGATCGAGTCAGGTCGCGGGGTTGGAGGCAAGGCAAAAGTGATAAAGAGCCACCACAACGTCGCATCCCCCCTGGTGGCTCGCAAGCGGGAGCGAGGAGAGCTTCTCGAGCCGCTCCAGGCGCTCTACAAAGATGAGGTACGGGAGCTTGGCGCAATGCTCGGTGTCTCCCCCGGGGTGATCGAGCGTCACCCCTTTCCCGGGCCCGGTCTGGCGGTGCGGATTCTCGGAGATGTCACCAAGGAGAAATGCGACACCCTCCGGGCGGCGGACGCTATCTACATTGAAGAGCTCAAGAAACGGGGGATCTACGATGAGATCTGGCAGGCGTTTTCGGTGCTCCTCCCCGTGCAGTCCGTCGGCGTAGCGGGGGATGATCGGGAGTACGGATACGTTCTCGCCCTCCGGGCCGTTGTTTCCCGGGACGGAATGACCGCGGACGTATACCGGTTTCCCATGGATCATCTCCTCGAGATTTCATCCCGGATCACCAATGAGGTACACACTCTAGGGAGGGTTGTCTATGACGTTTCAAGCAAGCCCCCGGCGACAATCGAGTGGGAGTAATATGCGAGAGCTGGACGATCAGGCCGCACGAAATCCTGACGAACTTCTCGAAGAACTCTCCCGTTTCAAAGGAGCGATAGAGGCCGCGGACCACGCGATTTACTTCACCGATCCTACTCCGAGCATAATCTATGTGAATCCCGCCTTCGAGAGGCTGACAGGCTACGCCCCGGGCGAGGTCCTCGGGAAGAACCCTAGTATCCTGAGCTCGGGTCTTCAGAATGACAGCTACTACCAACGTCTCTGGACTACCGTCCTCGCCGGCAATACCTGGAAAGAAGAAGTGACCAACCGGCGCCTGGACGGAACCACCTACACTGCCTTCCAAATAATCTCTCCCATCCGAGCTAAAGACGGGGAGATCCGAAATTTCGTGGCGATTCAGCATGACATAACCCGTCAGAAGCAGATCGAGGAACAGCTTCGTCATACCCTCACCGAGCAGACGGTGATTTTCGATAATACCCGGGACGCCCTCTTTCTCCTCGATGTGGTCGACCAGGGGGAGTTCCGTTATATCAAGTTCAACCGTGCCCAGGAGGAGGTCTCCGGTTTACGCAGCGAGGATGTACGAGGGCGACGTCCCGAGGAGATTCTCACCGGCGAGTACGCCACCGAAGCGATCCGACGCTTTCGGGAGTGCCTCGAATCGAGGGAGACAGTCACCTATGAGGAGACAGTCCCCGGGCAGAACGGTCCAACGGTTTGGAGCACCAAACTGAGGCCGGTGATCTACGAGGGCCGGGTAATCCAGATCGTCGGCTCCGGCAGGGATATCACGGAAGAGAAGAAGCTGGAGGCAAAACTGAGACGCCTCTCGGATGCCGACCCGTTGACGGGCATCTACAACAGGCGAAAGGTGATGGAGGAGCTCGAGCGGGAGATCAACAGGAGTCTTCGCTACGGCCACCCCCTCTCACTGCTGATGCTCGACATCGACCATTTCAAGGGAATAAACGACCGTTTCGGCCATACTGCCGGGGATGCGGTGCTTACCGGCTTTGCTGAAACGATCAAGCGGCGGTTGCGGCCGACGGATATCTTCGGTCGCTGGGGAGGGGAGGAGTTCCTCATTATTCTCAGTGAAACCGACCTCAAAGGAGCCTACACCCTCGCCGAGCGGGTGAGGGAGTCGATCGAGGATCAGGCCTATCTTCCGGAACTCCGGGCAACGGCGAGCATCGGGGTGGCGGCTCTTGGAGCGGAGGTAACGAGCAAGGATGACCTGGTTAACGCCGCGGACGAGGCGCTTTACTGCGCCAAGGAGAACGGCAGGAACCGGGTTTCCGGTTCCTGTCATGATTGAGCCTCGGAAGTGGAGGTGGCGGGAATCGAACCCGCGTCCTACGAAGCCGGACAGCCGCTTCTACAGGTTTAGTTCATGCTTATGTGTCGAAGAGACGGAGGCATGAACAGCCCGTAACTCTTCCAGATCGGTTAGATGTCCCTGCCGATTCCCGATCTCACCAGCAGGTAAGCCCTGGTTTTTGTCAAGCAACGCGCCGCTCAGAGCTGCGCCGCGCGCGCCCGTGGTCGCTTAGCTTACGCCGCGACCGGAAGGTATTCTGCGTCGTTGGCAGATATAAAGGGTGCTATTTTTAGGAGGTAGCGCTCCACCTGCAACGTTCTGCCCTTGTAGCTATCGCAGTCGAAACCGGGACACCCCCAAGGTTCACACTGGGAAGGTACAGATAGATCTGCGTATTGTCAATAGCGCCGCTCATCGCTACCTTCACCTAGGATGAAATCACCAGTTCCCCTGCTGCTTGTTCCCGTCGTTCTTCTGTTCTTCCAGGTTACCTCCTGCGTGCGGGAACCTTCGGTTCCCGAGGGTGGAATCTCCCGGAACTCCTACCTCCGCGGGCTTGCCGAAGCAGGGCTTCTCGACAACCCGAGGGTCACTCGCTGGCAGGAGCGGGCGGAGCAAGCCGTCGAACGCCCGGAGCCGGTCCTTCCGCCGGCGCGGGTGGAATGGGAAGTCGAGGAGGGTAGTGAGGATGCGAGGGTCTACTCCCTCACCCTGGACCGGCGGACACGGCTCTCAGTCGACTTCGAGCTCCAGGGGGACGGCTTTCTCATCCTCGATGTTCTGAGGGAGGGGAGCGGCTCGACACGGGAGGAGACGATTGTCTCGACAAACAGCGGCTCCCTCTCCTTTACCGCCAGGCGGCAGGAGCGCTACCTCCTGCGGTTGCAGCCGGAGATCTACGCCTACGGTGTAGCACAAATGGAGCTGGTTAGCGTCGATTAGCCCGTCGATCAGTCCGTCGGTCAACCGGAGCGGGTTAACCCTTGCGGAGGAGATCGAAGGCGCTTTCGAGGAGCTGTGAGGAGGAGGCAGCGATTATACTCTGTCCGGGGATATCCCTTCGCCCGAGGAAGTCGCACCACGCCGCCCCGGCCTCCTCGAGGATCGGATAGAGGGGCGCGATATCCCAGAGCGACATCACCGGATCGAGCATCAATTCCGCCCGGCGGGTGACGAGCATGAGGTACCCGTACGCATCCGCCCAGCCCCTCGCTGCCTCCACCGAGGAGAGCAGCTCGGAGCACCCCACCGGATAGCGGCGGGAGAGCTCGGCGAAGTCGGTTGCGTTGAGGCGCGCCTTTCGGAGCTCCCGCACCTCTGTTACCCCCGCCTCACCGCGGTTGTAGTGGATGCCCCCGCCGGTGGCGGCGCTCACCGTCTCCTCCAGGGCCGGCGCGTGGATAACCCCGGCAACGGGCCTTTGGTCTATCGCGAAGGCAATGAGGACAGTGTAAAAGGGAACCCCGTGGATAAACGCCTTTGTGCCGTCGATCGGGTCGATTATCCAGGAGTACCGGGAGTCCCGACTCTCCTCACCCGACTCCTCACCGATGATGGTGTGCTGCGGAAAGTGCTGGGAAATGCGACGGCGAATGTGCGCCTCCGTCTCCCGGTCGGCCACGGTGACCGGAGAGTTATCGCTTTTCCGGTCGACCTGGACACCTGAGCGAAAATAGCGGAGCGTGATCTCCCCTGCCTCCTGGGCGAGTTCCACGGCAAAAGCGCGATACTCCTCCAGGGCGCTGATCTCCCGTTCCATTCAGTACCTTCCTCGCAGTTCCCGCTCCGTATCCCGTTTCTGAGCCTTTCTTTTCAGCTCTTCCCGCTTGTCGTAGAGCTTCTTTCCCTTACAGAGGCCGAGTTCCACCTTCACCATATCACCTTTCAGATAGATTGAGAGGGGAATCAAGGTGTAACCACGCTCGTCGACCTTTTTCTTGAGCCGCTTGAGCTCGTCGCGATGAACCAGGAGCTTCCGGTCCCGCAGGGGTTCGTGATTGTAGATGTTACCCTGCTTGTACTCGGCGACGTGGAAGCCGACAAGCCAGAGCTCGTTCTGTCGGATCCTGCCGTAGGAATCAGAGAAGGAGAGCTTTCCTGCCCTGATCGATTTGACTTCGGTCCCCTCGAGGACGATACCGCACTCGAGCTTCTCCTCAACCTCATACTCGTGAAAGGCGCGGCGGTTCCTCGACAGCAGTTTGGTGCCGCTGCTCATCGCACCCCCTCCCGGGGAGCGAGGACGAGACGGAAGCCGAGGTAGGCGGACGCCCAGTCCGGGGGCTGACTCCCGGTCGCCTCCGGGCTGATCTCCCGTCGACCGTTTGCGAAGGAGCCGCCGAGGACAACCCGCTCCGCACCGACCAGGGGCGGCCCGTAGAGAACCTCCGCCTCAGGAGCGGGGGCGTAAAACTCCTGGTGCCACTCCCAGAGGTTCCCGTACAAATCATAGAAGCCCGCCTCACTACGCCGTTCCGGGGCGACGGGGTAGGGACGTTCTCCCTCGGACTCGAAGGTTATCCGCTCGAGGCCCCCGCCCTCGGCGAGTTGCGGCTCCCCGGCAACGGCGGCGCGCCACTCCTGAGCCCGGGGGAGGCGGAACCGATACACCTCGGCGAGGGCCGGATCGATCTCGGCGAGGCGACCGTCGAGCCAGGAGGCAAAAGCGGTTGCCGCGTGCCAGGAGACGAAGCGCAGCGGCTCATCTCCCTCGGCCGGTGAGAACCAGTCGGCGAGGTAGTCTTCATTGACCAGACCGGAGGCAGCGAGATCGCTTCTGTTCTCCCCCCGCCAGCGGGGCACCTCCTCGAGGAACGCCGCGTAGTCATCCCTGGTCACCTCCCGGTCGAGCATCAGCAGCCGGCCGTCTGCGCCGGGGACCTCGATAAACCGCATCCCCGCGACGGTAATTCGCCTCGGCAAGGTGAGATCGCGGTCGGAGGAGCTCGGGTCGAGGGTTTGCGCAACCGACCGGTCGCCGTTTTCGGCGTACCACGCCTGACCCCGATACTCCTCCATCAGCGTAGCCGGGAGGGCGCGGTCGAGCAGGGCCGCCACCGCCGCCGCGTCCTGAGAACTTTTCACGTGTTGTATGATTTCTAATACACTTCTGCCGACCGCGAGGGGTGAGACGACCCCTGCGCCCTCGGCGAGGAGGGTAGCCCGGCTGAGGTCCTTAAGCTGCGTCGGTGTGGCAAGGTGATGGTGCGCCGAGACTAGAAGCTGTGAGAGCGCCTCCCGGCTTTCGGGGTCCTCGGGAAAGGAGGCGAGGGCGCGGGCGGTCTCCGCGAGAATCGGTGGCGCCGGAAACGCTGCGCTACCGCTTCCGGTAAGGGCCCAACGGGCAAACTCCCGGGACCGGTCGCGGGCGAGGGAGTCCGGCGCCCGGGGCGGGAGGCGGGATTCTATCACCATCTTCCGGGGCAGGATTACAGAGGCGAACAGGCGGCCTCTCACCTCGACCGTGGTGCGCTCCTCCTCAAAGCCCGGATAGCGGACCGACAGCTCCCGTTCCCCTGCGGATACGAAGGTGGTCACCGGCGTCGCGCCCCGCCGGACCCCGTCGATCACCACCTCCGCCGAGGCGGGATGTGAACGGAAGGTCACCAGGGAGCCGAAGTTGAGCAGACCTGGGAGCAGGAGCAGAGCGAAGAGCGCGGCAAGCAGCAGCGCGGCGAGCACCACCGGCAGGTAGCGCTCCGGGGAAATACCGAGGATCGGTTTGAGCCGCACCGGGCTCATGTCGGGAGATTCGCTCTTCGAGGGTCGGGCCATGGGGCTGAGTATAGGTAGCGCCTTCTCGCCTTGTCAACGCGACTGGTCGCGTGGTATTGTCGGGTCGGTCATGAGCAGCTCCCATTCCACCTGGCGTTCCGGACTCGTCTCGAGGGTCGAGGCACTGCTTACCTGGCGCAAAGCGCGTAAGGCGCGGAAGGCTGAAAAGCAGCGGCAGAAAAACGTTGTCGTAGATTGGATCGAGGCGTTTATCTGGGCCGCCTTTGTCGTGCTGCTGGTCAACCAGTATCTCCTCCAGGCGTACCAGATACCCTCCGGCTCGATGATCAACACCCTCGAGCTCCAGGATCGGATCTTCGTAAACAAGCTTGTCTACGGTCCCGAGCTTATTCCCGGCATGTTCAAGCTTCCGGGGTTCGAGACGCCTGAGCGGGGAGAGGTGATCATCTTCGAAAATCCCTCCTACATCGGCCGGGGTCCTCTGTTCGACGTGCTCCAACGGGTTATCTACATGCTCACCCTCAGCCTCGTCGATATCGACCGGGATGAACGGGGCCGGCCGAGGGCGCACTTTCTGATCAAGCGGGCGGTGGGTTACGAGGGCGACCGGATCCGCCTGCGCTACGGAGAGGTGGAGATCCGCCCCGCCGGTAGCGACCGATGGTATTCCGAGGAGGAGTTCAAACAGTTTACCCGTCAGGAGTATCCGGTGCAGCGGCTCATCGATCGGGACGAGTACGCCACATTCAGCCTCGCCGGGCGTGCCTCGGCACTCAGTGACGCCGGTCTCGGCATTACCGAGAGCGAGGGGGAGGCAATCCGGGAGGTCTCCCGGATGGGACTGATTGATCCCTTTTTCCTTGAACGCAGCAGAACAGCGACGCTCTACCAGATCGACCCGACCGAGGAGCGGCTGCGCCGGAGGGTCAACAGCCTCGAGACGGGCTACTACGTGCCCCGGGCGCGACTGTTCCCCCTGGGAGACAACAGGGATAACTCCCGGGACGCCCGGTACTTCGGTTCGGTAACGAAGCGGACCGTTCTCGGAAGAGCGATGTTTGTCTACTGGCCCTTCAGCCGGTTCGGAGCGATACGGTAACCGTGGCTGTACGTGGCTTGAGCAGCCATAGACGAAAGCGCCGTCAGCGCCGCATACGGGTGACCATCGGCTTTCTCCTGTTGTTTCTCCTGAGCTACACCCTTGTCTCGGTGTTTCTCCTCGACGTGGTTCGGGTAACCGACGACTCGATGGCTCCGGCGATCCGGGAGGGAGATGTACTGCTCGCCACGCCCCTTCCTCACCTTATCGACGGACTGCGCCCTCTGAGGCGGGGAGACATCGTGCTCCTGGAAAACCCCTCCATGCCGGACCGGAAGCTCGCCGGCCACATCTCCTTGCGAGCCCTTCATCTCCTCACCCTCGGCCGGGTCACCGGGGAGGAGGGCGTCGGAGGTGCCCTGCTGCCACGCCGGATCCTCGCCCTCGGGGGGGAGCGGATTCTTCTGGATGAGTACCGTTTTTATCTGCGCCGGGAGGGGGCGTGGGTCCGGGAGGAGCAGCTGCGCCCGGGGCTCTACACCCCTGTGCTACCTGACTCCTCCGGGGCGCCGACCCCCTGGCCCGGCCTCGAAATCCCCGGCTCCCCGGACGCGGCGGCCCTGAACGTAGCCGAGGGGCGGGTCTACCTCGCCTCGGACCACCGCGGCGGCCCCCGGGACTCCCGGGTTTGGGGCCCCCAGCCGGTTGCACGCCTCCATGGCCACCTCTTTCTCAGACTCTATCCCCTCAGTCGCTTCGGCCCACTGAACGACCGTGACTGATCATCCCCCGAAAAAAAAGCCGGTAGCTCCGGGAACCGCGGACCCCTGGGAGCTGCCCCAACAGCAGGAGCTCTCCCTCTACCTCCACATACCCTTTTGCACGCTCAAATGCGACTACTGCGACTTCTACTCCCTCGCCGGCGCCTCCGCGCCCCTGATCGACCAAACCCTCGAGGGGATCATCGCCGACATCGACGCAATGGTTCCCGCCGCCCTGGGAGCCGGGGCATCGATTCCCACGGTCTACATCGGCGGAGGCACCCCGAGTCTCCTCTCCTCAAAGCAGCTTGGAGCGCTCCTGGGAGCCGTCGCCTCCCAGCTTCCCGGGCGACCCCTGGAGTGGAGTGTGGAGGCGAATCCCGAGACCCTGACCCGGGAGAAGCTCGCCGTCCTCCGGGATGCCGGGGTTGGGCGCATCTCGGTCGGGGTGCAGACCCTCTCCTCCGAGGGGCTGCGGGTTCTCGGGCGCGCCGCCGGGGAGCGGGCGACCCGGGACGCCTTGGACCTTCTCGGCAGCCGTTGGGAGGGCAGATGGAACGCCGACCTGATCCTCGGCTTTGACGGCGACCGGGAGGAGCGGGTGGTTCGGGACCTCGAGGAGATGGTCGCCGCCGGGGCACGGCACATCTCGGTCTACGCCCTCACCTTGGAGGAGGGCACGCCCCTCACCGCGCAGGTCGCCGCCGGAAAGCGGAGTCTCCCCGGGGAGGATGAGCTGCTCGCCCTTCTTGACACCGCGGGAGAGCTGCTGCGCTCCCGGGGGCTGAGGCGGTATGAGGTCTCCAACTACGCGACCCCCGGGGAGGAGAGTCTCCACAACCTCCGTTACTGGCGAATGTCCCCCTATCTCGGAATCGGCCCCGCCGCGGCGAGCACCCTCCCGTATCCGAGGCCGCTCGCAGATAAAGCGGCGCTACGACTCACCGGGGCGACCCCCCTCACCAGGTACCTCCAGGGAGGGGCGGGGCGGTACAACCGGGAAGAGATCGACCCGAGGGAGTTTCTCCAGGAGCTCCTGTTGATGGGACTGCGCACCCTCGAGGGTGTTACGATGCTCCCGGGGCGCCTCGAGATCCCGGAAGAGGCTGTAGAGCACGCCCTCGCACCGCTCCTCGAGGAGGGGATCCTCGAACCGACGGGAGCCTCGGAGTACCCGAGCCGGGCGTTCCGGGTGCCGGAGGATCGCTGGGCGCTCCTCGACCGCCACATACTCGCGGTAGAAGCGCGGTTGGAGCCCCTCCTGAAGCCGCCGCCCGGGACGCCCGGGAGGGGCGGCAGCGGGGGATCGACGCTATATTGACACCCCCCGGGGAGCGTGGTAGCGTCCTTTTTACCGCAGACAGAAAGAGTTACGAAATAGGAGAGATAATGTCCGGTCATAACAAATGGTCGACCATAAAGCACAAGAAGGGAGCCGCCGACGCGAAGCGGGGCAAACTCTTCACCAAGCTCATCAAGGAAATTACGGTTGCCGCCCGGGAGGGCGGCGGCGACGAAAACGCGAATCCTCGCCTGCGAACCGCCGTCCTCAAGGCGAAAGAGGCGAACATGCCGAAGGAGAACATCGAGCGGGGGATCAAGAAGGGAACCGGGGAGCTCGGCGGGGATGACTACTTCGACCTTGTCTACGAGGGCTACGGTCCCGGAGGGGTCGCGATCATGGTCGAGTGCCTCACGGATAACAAGAATCGGACCGCCGCGGATGTGCGAAGCATCTTTTCCAAGAACGGCGGGAACCTCGGGGAGAACGGCTGCGTGGCGTATCTGTTCAGCCGCAAAGGCGTGATCACCCTCGACGCCGAAGCGTACAGCGAGGATCAGGTTCTCGAGGTAGCCCTGGAGGCTGGGGCGGAGGAGGTCTCCACCGAGGGCGGGACTATTGAGGTCGACACTGCCCCGGACGACTTCGAGACGGTTCTCAACGCCCTCGATGCCCGGGGACTCGAGCATGAGACCGCAGAGATAACAATGGTTCCGGAGACGACGATCGCCCTCGACGAGGAGGGAACAAGAAAGGCGCTCCGGCTCATCGAGACCCTCGACGACCATGATGACGTCCAGAACGTCTCCACCAATCTCGACATCCCTGACGACTTCGACTACTGAATGGCGGTAATCCTCGGCATCGACCCGGGTCTCGCCGCCACCGGCTGGGGCCTCATCGATGCCCGGGCGAACACCCTCAGATATATCGGCCACGGGGTGATCAGGACCGACGCGGCAGCACCTACCGGCGAGCGGCTCCTGAAGATCCACAACGAGCTCGAGAGCATCTGCGACGGGGCGCGCCCCCGGTTCGCGGCGATCGAGAGCATTTACTTCGCCAAAAACATCACCAGCGCCATCCCCGTCGCCCAGGCCCGGGGGGTGGCGATGCTACTTCTCGCCCAGGCGGGGATACTCGCCGCGGAGTACCCGCCTCAGGCGATAAAGCAGGCCCTCGTCGGCCACGGCCGGGCGGCGAAGGAGCAGGTTCAGGAGCTGGTTCGCCTGCTTCTCGCCCTTCCGGAGATACCAAAGCCGGACCATGCGGCCGACGCCCTCGCCGCGGCCATAACCTACCACCATACCCGCCTCGGGGCGGATCTCATCGAAGGAGGGGGAACGTGATCCACGCGCTGACCGGCAGGGTCGAGGGAGCCACACCCTCGGCGATCATTCTCGTCACCGGTGCGATCCACTGGCAGATCGAGGCGAGCGCTCCGACCATCCGTACGGTGATGAGCCGTCGGGGGGAGGAGATAACCGTCTACACCTACCTCCAGAGCAGGGACGACGGCATAACGCTTTTCGGCTTCGCCACCGAGGGGGAACGATCCCTCTTCTTCGACCTGATCAAGGTGGACGGCATCGGGGCGAAACAGGCGATTCGGATCCTCTCAGGCACAACGGTGGACCGATTTCTACAGAGCGTGGAGGAGGGGGACATCGACTCCCTCATCCATATCAAAGGCCTCGGCAGAAAGACCGCCCAGAAAATTCTTCTGGCAATGCAGGGCCGCCTGGTCGTTTCCCCTGGGACCACCGACTCCTCCGGCAAGGAGCCCCATGGCGAAATCCTCGAAGCTCTGGTAGAAATGGGGTACGATCGGCGTCTGGCCCGGAACGCCCTCGGCCGGATCGCCGAGGAGCTTTCAAAGATCCGGATGCCCGATAACGAGCGGGAACAGGAGCTGTTTCGCCGCTCCATTATCGAGCTGAGTTAGGAGGAGGAGACGTGAGCGATGATCACCCGCTCCATCCCGCCCCGGGAGCCGACGATGAGGCGGAGATCCGTCTCAGGCCGCAGCGACTGGAGGAGTTTCAGGGGCAGAAGGAGATAAAGGAGAATCTCCGGGTTTTCATCACCGCCGCCCGGGAGAGGGAGGAGCCCCTGGACCACGTCTTTCTCAGCGGTCCCCCGGGATTGGGCAAGACCACCCTCGCGGGGATTATGGCTCGGGAGATGCGGGGAGAGTTCAAGGCGACCTCCGCTCCCGCCCTGGAGAAACCGAAGGATCTCGCCGGCATCCTGACGACACTGCCCCCGGGCTCCCTCTTCTTTATCGACGAAATTCACCGTCTCAAGCCCGCCCTCGAGGAGATGCTCTACATCGCCATGGAGGACTTCGAGATCGACTGGGTCATCGGCCAGGGGCCCGCGGCGAGGACAATCCGGATCCCCCTGCCACGGTTCACCCTTGTCGGCGCAACCACCCGGCCGGGAGCGGTAGCGGCGCCGCTGTTTACCCGCTTCGGGATCACCACCCGCCTCAATTTCTACACCGAGGAGGATATCGTCGCGATCCTGCGCAGATCCGCGGAGATCCTCGACGTTCCGGTGGCGGAGAACGCCTACCTCCTCCTCGCTCGCTCCTCCCGGGGCACACCCCGGATCGCAAACCGCCTTCTGCGCCGGATGCGGGACTTCGCCCAGGTCCTCGGCCCGGGAGAGGTGACAATAGCGGTGGTCGAGGAGGGAATGCGCCGGCTCGGCATCGACACCATGGGTCTCGAGGAGCATGACCGGGTGATCCTGCGCACGATTGTCGAGAACTACGGCGGCGGGCCGGTGGGCGCGGAGACCCTCGCAATTTCGGTGGGTGAGGGGATCGAATCCCTCGAGGACTTCTACGAGCCCTACCTGATCCAGCGAGGGCTTCTGCAGCGCACACCCCGGGGCCGTATCGTGACTCCCATGGCAAGAAAACTACTCGGAATGGAGGATTCCCCTGGTGGAGACCAGAGCCTTCTCTTTTGACCTGCCCGAAGAACTAATCGCCCAGCATCCGAGGGCGGAGCGGGGTACGAGTCGCCTCATGATCGCGCACCGAAAGGACGGATCGGTGATCGACTCCGCGGTATCCGATCTGCCTGAGCACATCGAGGCGGGAACGGTTATGGTTTTCAACGACTCCCGGGTCCGCAAGGCGCGACTCTACGGGCGGCCTGAGGGAGGCAGCTCGGAGGTGGAGTTTCTACTGCTGAGACCCGTCGATTCCCTCGACTGGATAGTGACGGTCAACAAGGGCAAGAGGCAGCGGGTCGGTCGTCGCTACACCTTTCCCGAGGGGGTGGAGGGCTGGATCGTCTCCGTGGACGGGCGGGAGCGGCGGGTCCGCTTTACCGCTACCGTGGACGAGCAGTATCTCGAGCGCAACGGCCACGTCCCCCTGCCGCCCTACATCAAGCGAGAGGACGCGCCGGAGGACGCCGAACGATACCAGACGATCTACGCCGGAAAAACCGGATCAGTCGCGGCCCCGACCGCGGGCCTCCACTTTACCGAGGAGATTCTCGCCCGACTCCGGGAGCGGGAGGTGGAAATCCAGTTTCTCACCCTTCATGTCGGTCTGGGCACCTTTCTGCCGGTGACATCGGAACAGGTGGAGGAGCATAAAATGCACACCGAGGAGTTTACCCTCACCGATCAGACGGCTTCCGCTGTGGAGCGGGCAAAGAAGGAGGGGAGGCCGGTCCTCGCCGTGGGAACCACCTCCCTTCGCTCCCTCGAGGCAGCCTGGTCCCCGGAGGAGGGGCGGTTGCGCCGGGGACTTCAGGAAACCGACATCTTTATCTACCCTGGCTACCGTTTTGGTGTGGTGGACCAGCTTTTTACCAACTTCCACACGCCGGAGTCGACACTCCTGATGCTCGTTGCCGCCTTTGCCGGGCGGGAGCAGATTCTGCGCTGGTACAACCACGCGGTCCGGGAACGCTACCGGTTCTTCAGTTACGGCGACGCGATGATCATGAAATAGGAGCTTGCCGCATCCGGACCTTCGGACTCGGTCGGGAGCGGAGATCCGCGGGCGGGGCGAAGGGCTCAGTAGGTGGTTTCGTCCATCCCCTCGAAGGCGGCACGCACCTGCCGGAGTCGCTGGATATGGCGGTCGATTATCGCGCCGTAGTCGAGGCGGCCGGTTTCGATCCGATGGTGCTCGTCCTCCCAGTTCTGGATCTCCTCGAGGTTTATCCAGCGAAAACCGGAGGCCTCCCGGGACCAGCGCTGCGCCTCGCCCCAGTAGTAGCGTGCCTCCTCGAAGAGGGACTCGGCGATCTCCAGGCTCTCGAGGTTCTCATCCCTGAAGGGGTAGTTGAAGAAGTACGCCTCCTCCTTGTTGTACTTGCTTCCCCAGCGCAGGTAGAGCTCGGTGAGTTTCAGGTTTACGTGCATGGAAAAGAGGTAGCGGTACCACTCCCATTCTCGCTGATTCTCCACCCTCGCGAGGGCGTTGAGAGGGTTGGCAAAGTCCGCCGCCTGCGCCTGCTCGAGCCAGTAGATGTTCTCCTTGATCCGTTCGGGATACTGGTAGAGGTGCACGTGGTAGAGCTCGTAGAGCTGTTCTTTATAGATCAGACGGTAGGCGGGCAGCTGCGGCTGTACCAGGAGGGCGAGAAGAAGGGTGAGGGCGGCTACTCTACCTTTCACACTCTAACTATCGGTGATCCTCCCGGCTTACTGTAGACGATGGGCGCCGTCTCAGGCCGGATGCCGGGGGAGCGCGGCGAGGATACTCCTTGTGATCGTCTCCACCTCGAGGGTCCCGTCAATACGATGGATCTCAACGCCGGTGCCCGTGAAATGGTCGAGGGTGCGCTCGTAGAGATGGTGTACCTTCTCCTGAAAAGAGGTCTCCTCGTAGATGTCCCGAAAACTCCTCGTTGCCAGCCGCTTTTCTCCCACCGAGGGATCGATATCGAGGTAAAAGAGGTGCCGAGGCAGGGGAAAGGAGGCGTTCAAGGTCAGTACGAAGTCGAATCCGCACTCCACGCTCTGGTAGGCGAGGGAGGAGAAGAGGTAGCGGTCGGTAACAACCGTTGCTCCTGCCTCGAGCCGGCTGAGGATGCCGGTCTGCGGGCGGTAGAGGTGCTCCGCCCGGTCGGCGGCGTAGAGATGAGCCACCGTCTGAGGGGTGGCGGCTACCTCTTTGCCGAGGATTCGGCGTATGAGACTGCCTATCTCCCCGTCGGTGGGCTCGAAGGTCCGCCAGACATCCCCATCGAGGGCTTCGGTGAGCGCCTCCGCCTGGGTACTGGTTCCCGCACCGTCCAACCCCTCGATGGCGATAAAGCGCGAAAGAACGGCCAGTTCCGACACTACTTCTCTCCTGAAATTATTGCGTGGTACATTAGAGTACTAGGAAAGGGTAGATGCGTCGAAGGGTTATAGGCGAAATTGTAAAGAAGTACCGTAATCTCGCTCTCCTCACCCTGGCGATCGCCTCCCTCGGCGTGCTCACCCCGGCGGTGCGCGATCTGCTCTACGCCCAGTTTGACGGGGTTCGACATGAGATAACCAGCTCCCTCTCCCGGGCCCTCGGCCGTCCTCTCAGCTATGAGCGTCTCGCCCCTTCGGTTTTTGGAACCCTCGAGATCTTCGGCCTCGAGATTGACGGCCCCCGGAACGAGACGCTGCGGATCGATCACGCCCGGGCAGCCTACAGTATTCCGGCAATCGTGGCCGGAGATGTCCAGGGAGTTGTCCAGGAGCTCATCATCGAGGAGGCGTTCCTGGAAATCGACTTTCGCCGGGACCGGGAGTTCATAGAGAATGTCCAGGAGGCCGTCTTCGGGCGCGGTCTGTTTCCCGAGGACCTCACCCTCTCCCTCCGGGAGGTGGAGATCCGGCTGATCCGGGATGAGGGGACCCTCGGGCTGACCAATATCGCCGGAGAGGTGCGGCTGCAGGACCCGGACATCTTCGCCGACCTCCAGACCCGGGTGGTCGCGGCGACCGGCGAGAATCGTGAGGTGGAGATAGAGAGCCAGACCGCCGTTCAGCTCACCACCTCCCGGGGTTTTCAGCACCTCGACGGTGAGGTCACCCTGGGGCGGCTGTTCGGCACCCACCTGGTGGCGGAGCCCCTCGCCTTTGATGTCACCAAGGAGCGGGAGCAGTGGAGCGTCACGAAAAAGCAGGACGCCGAACCCTTCGACCTTCGCCTCGACTACGGTGGTGATGATATCCGCCTCTTCCTCGAGGCGGACGATTTTGTCCCCGGGGCGGTTATCGCTCCCGGTCCGCCCCTCGCCGAGGCTCAGGAGTGGCTCGACTCCCGCCTCACCGGTACCGGGGAGCTCCGTTTCGGCGGGGAGGGGGAGACCGAGTACGCCCTGGACATGGATATTCAGGTTCCCCCGGGGCCGCTCCCGGAACCGGTTGCACTCTCCCTGGTCGCCTCCGGCACACCCCGGGAGGCGAGGGTGGAGGAGCTCGAGGTCCTCAGCTCCTCCGGGGGAACCGCCCGCTACACCGGCCGGGTCGGTATCGCCGATCGACTCGCCGCCGGCGACCTGACCCTCCGGGGGTTCTCCTACGCCGAGCTGCCGCCGGTCACAGGCTCCCTCTCCCTCGCTCCCCGGGGGAGGGGGCAGGGGCTTTCGGCGGAGGCGATTACCATCCGGGGTACCACCCTCTACGGCGTCTCAGGCTCCTTCGATCTCAACTCCCTCCTCGCCGAGGAGAACGCCTCCTTCACCCTCGCCGTCGGCCTCAATCCGGACCGTCGAGGCATGCTGCGCGGCTCCGGGACGATCGGGGGGCCGGGTCTGATAAGCTTTGACGGGGAGGTGGAGGAGGTCTCCCTCGACGAGCTCGCCGAGGCCCTCGCAAGCTTCGACGGGAGGTTCGCCGAGGCCGCCGCCGCGATTCCCGACGGCCGCTACCGCCTCGACACCCGGCTGCGGATGCGGTTGACCGATGACGGGCTCTTTGTCAGAGCCCCCTTCCTCTCCCTCTACGACACCGAGGACTTCAACACCTACCTCTCCCTCAACCTCACCTACGACCAGGGAACCTTGTTTCTCGAGGATATCCTCGGCGGGTTTGCCGGCTATGAGGGGTCGGGAAGCTTCTTTGCCAACTTCGCCTCCGGGGGCACCACGGACATGGAGCTCGACCTCGACGTGGAGGGGATCGAGTACTCCCTGCGCGGTCTGTACACCCCGGGGGACAGCTTCGTCTTCTCCGGAGGCTACGGGTTGGACGGCAGAGTGTATCAGGGGAGGGACGGGAGGATTCTTTTCAGCCTCCGAGGGCGCGACATTCCTGTTCCCCTCGCCGAGGAGGAGGGAGACCTCACCTTTCGACTCGACGGCCTCTACTCGAGCGCCGCCGACTGGGAGGTGCGACTCCGCCGGATCGAGCTCGACGGTGCGAGCCTCATGGCCTCAGGGTCGCCGGGGCGGGTTCTCATCGCAGGAAGGGCGGATCCCTCGGGGGTTGATCTCACCTCGATCGAGTACAACGATTCGGTATCCCGGCTGGTGGGAGAGGGAAGCGCCCGGTGGGAGTCCGCCCTACCGGTTGATCTGACGGTAAACGCCCGGCTGGAGTCGACGGAGGGGGAGGAGCTTTACGAGCTTTCCGGGCGCTACGGGGAGGGAGAACTCTCAGCGGACCTCGAGGCGGTGCAGATACCCTTCGCCCGCCTCGGCGTCGACAACATCCGGGGCGGAGTCGATCTCGAAGGAAGCGTCTCGGGCAGCTTCAGCGATCCAAGGGCGACCGTCTCCTTTCGCAGTAACGAGGCGGGCATCGCGACGGAGGAGCTTACCTTTTCCGGGGAGGGTGCTTACCGGGAGGAAACGCTCACCCTGAGGCAGGCGGACATCGCCTATTCCACCTACCAGATGCGAGTGGAGGAGCTGCTCCTCGAGTCCGCGGATGAAAGGCTCACCGGGCTTTTCAGCCTCGAGAACAGCGCCATCGGCCGGGAGAGCAGACTAACCGGGCAGCTCGACCTTGATTATGAGGTTCCCCCGTTCCGGGAGGGAGCGCTCTTCGACCTCCTTTCGGTCGAGGGAGAACTGTCGATGGAGGGCTTCGAGCCGTTGGAGAGCGCCGATACCGGGCGCAGAAGCTTGGCGGTCCGCTACCGGGAGAACACCCTCACCCTCTCCGGCTGGTACCGGCAGGGAGTCGAGGTGCGCTTCAATCGGGAGAGCGGCTCCTTTGCCGGCTTCGCCCGCGCCCCCCTCCCGGTTCAGGCAAACTTCGAAGGCTCCTTCCGGGACGGGGAGGTCGAGGCAACGGTAAGCGGTATCGACCTCTCCGTTTCCGATCTCTATACCCGACTCCCGGTTTCCGAGGAGTTTCTCGACGCCGGGAGCATAACCGGGGCGCTGCGCGTTGTCGGCCCCCTGCGGGACCCGGATCTGTTCGGATCCCTCCACCTTCGCGGGTTTGAGATAACCGCCGATCCCGTCGGCGACACCATCGGCCCCTTTGACGCCGGAGTCATCTTCGAGGAGAAGGCGATCCGGCTGACCCGGACCGCCGTGCCGATAGGTAGTGGAGAGGCGGTCGTGGAGGCGACGGTGCTCCTGAACCGGCTCTCCCTCGAGGGATACCGTATGGACATCGCGATTGACGAGGAGCGCTCGGTGCCGGTGGACGGCACCGTCGGACCGATCGTCCTCGAGGGGTTTACCGCCGGGGATATCCGTCTTTCCGGCGACGCCGTCGGTGCCCGGGTAGAGGGGCGGGTAATCGGCCAGAGTGTTCGTCTTGCGGTCACCTCCCTGAACGCGGAGGAGGCGACGGAGGGAGCGGGCAATATCTCCCTCGATCTCGACATAGTCAGTGGACGGGGAGTCCAGTTCGTCTGGCCGAACACCGAGATTCCGGTCCTCCGCAGCAATATCGCCACCCAGCAGGAGGTATCGATAACCGCCGACAGCGATGCGGGAACCTTCTCCCTCGAGGGAGAGGTGAGCATGCAGAGTGGCGATGTTTTCTACTTTGACCGGAGCTTCTACATCCGGGAGGGGCAGATCATCTTTGATGAGACCGAGGACTCCTTCGACCCGAGAGTCTCGATACGAGCTGAGCTGCGGGAGGCGACTCCCGAGGGGCCGGTACGGATTTATCTTGTCTCCAACAACGAGCGGTTAAGCGACTTCTCCCCCCGCTTCGAGAGCTCACCCCCCCTGTCCACCGCCGAGATCGTCGGCATCCTCGGAGGAAACATTCTCGCCCAGGACGAGGAGGGGAGTGTGGACGTCTCCTCAGCCCTCCTTTCGACCAGCGACATCCTCACCCAGTTCGGGGTGATGCGGGAGTTCGAGGATAACGTGCGCAGCGCCCTCGATCTCGACCTGTTCAGCGTCAGAACACAGATATTTCAGAACATCGTCGCCTCGGCAATCGAGGAGCAGAGTCAGATACCCGAAGAGGAGAGCCTCGCCCGGGAGGAGGCATTTCCTTCCCTCGGAAGCTATCTCAACAACACCTCCGTCTTTCTCGGGCGCTACCTCGGGGATGAGCTGTTTCTCGAGATGCTCGTACAGCTCCAGGCGGACCCCGCCCGAGACATCCAGGCGCGGCGGGAGGAGGATATCCAGTCCCTCGGTGGGGTCTTGATAGATCCCGAGATTCGTTTAGAATGGCAGACACCCTTTTTCTTGCTGGAGTGGAATTTTGCTCCCAATAACCCGGAGGAGCTCTTTATACGTGACAACGTCTTCACCTTCTCCTGGGGATTCTCATACTGAACCATAGAGGATTGTACATGCACCGAATCTTTCCAGTGCTCCTGGCGCTCCTGATTACCGTGCCGCTCTTTGCCCAGAGCGACGGGGAGTGGTACCAGGACAAACCGATACAGGACATCACCTTCGAGGGGCTCGAAACCGTCTCCCGCAACGAGCTCGGTACGATCATCGAGCCCTACCTCGGACAGCCCTTTACGGACCAGCGCTTTCTCGAGCTCCAGCGCAGACTCTACGCCCTCGACTACTTCGAGGAAATCATACCCGAGGCGATCCGGGCGGACGAGGAAGGCTCGGCGGTCATCCTGAACTTTCAGGTCACCGAGCGCCCCGTGGTGGATCGGGTCGAGTTTACCGGGAACAACCGGGTGGGACGAAACCAGCTTCTCAGCGCCATACTACTCACCCGGGGAGATATGATCACCCGCTCCCAGCGGAGGGTGGACGAGGAGGCGATCGTATCTGCTTATATTGAGAGAGGATACCCGGACGTGGAGGTCTCCTCCCGGGTGGTCGAGGAGGATGGGCGCACCGTCCTTTACTTCGACATCCAGGAGGGTAGCCAGCTTACCATTGAGGAGATACGCTTCGAGGGCAACAGTTTTGCCACCGACAGCACCCTCCGGGGTGTAATCCAGAGTAACGAGCAGTCCCTGTTCAACAGGGGAGTCTACCAGGATCGTATGGTCGAGCAGGACCGCAACCGGATCGAACGGTGGTACCAGGAGCGCGGTTACGTCGACGCCACGGTGACCGATGTTGCCCGGGATGTGGAGCGCAGCGAAGAGGAGATGCGCTCGAGCGTCAGGCTCACCTTCTTTATCGAGGAGGGGGAGCTGTACACCTTCGGGGGCATCGATTTTCAGGGAAATACGATCTTCAGCGACGAGGAGCTTCGGGAGCTCGTCCGCCTCGATGAGGGGGATACCCTCGACCTGACCCGGCTCGACGCCGACTACCAGCGAGTCGCGGACCGTTACTACCAGAACGGGTATATCTTCAACCAGATTACCCGGGAGGCGAATCGGGATGAGGATGAGAACGTCATCTCCTACACCGTGAACATTGTCGAGCGCAACCGGGCGCACATCGAGAACATCATCATTCGTGGCAACGAGAAGACCGAGGATTTCGTTTTATACCGGGAGATTCCCCTCGAGGTCGGGGATGTCTTTAGCGCCACCAAGATACGTCAGGGCCTGCAGAACCTCGCAAACCTTCAGTACTTTTCCGCCATAACCCCCGAGACTCCCGAGGGCTCCGCCGAGGGGCTGATGGATCTGGTGGTAAACGTTGAGGAGACGACCACCGCGGATATCACCTTTGGTGTCGCCTTCGGGGGGAACCAGGAGTTCCCGGTGAGCGCCCAGGTACGCTGGCAGGACCGGAACTTTCGGGGACGGGGGCAGACCTTCGGCATCGACACCTCCCTGTCGCCGATCACCCAGACGTTGAACTTCAACTTTACCGAGCCGTGGCTCTTCGGTCAGCGGTGGAGCGGCGGCGTCGACTTCTCCGTGGAGCGCTCCCGGATTACCGGGGTGCCCCAGGACATTCTCGCCCCTGTCTTCAGCAGCGACGAGGAGGACGAGGCGGTGCCCGACCCGTTTACCGGGCAGTACGTATTTACCGAAGAGACCACCATTGACGGGGTCACCTACGAGGCGGGGGAGTACTTTCCCGGTGATCCGTCGGACGAGAACGTCGACCTCTACGACCTCGAGCGGGACTACGACTACGCAGGCGGCGGCCTCGCGGCGATCCCGGACGAGTACCTGATGGAGTACAACGCCTGGAACTTCGGCCTCTCCGGAAGCACCGGCTACACCTTTCAGACCGTTGCGGGTCGGCTTCGTCCGGGCACCTCCATCGGAACCCGCCTCAACTACATCACCTACGACGAGTCGATCTACCGCCCCTTCAACGCCTCGACCCGGGACAACCTCAACAGCTGGCGGGTAATCAACTTCTGGCGCCTCGGGCTCTCCCTCGACGACAGGGATATCGTCTTTTCCCCCTCCAGCGGGTACCTCCTCGATCAGTCCCTGGTCTTCTACGGCGGATTTCTCTTCGGTGACCGCCACTTTATCCGGTCCGAGTCCAAGGCGCAGGCATTTGTCACCCTCTGGGACTGGCCGGTCTTTGACAACTGGAACTGGAAGATGGTCCTCGGGGCGGAGTCGAGGTTCGACATGGTATTTCCTCACTTCTTCTACCCGGGAGACAGCGACTACGAGACCGACGGCCCCGGGGAGCAGTACCTGATCATCCAGGACGGTATCTTCAACTCACGCGGCTGGCCGCGGGACCGGGGTGAGGCGCTCTGGAACAACTGGCTGGAGCTGCGGATGCCCCTGGCGGAACAGGTTATATGGTGGGATACCTTCCTCGAGGGGGCGCGCCTCTGGCAGGACCGGGAGGACATCGGAAGCGGAGAGGGGACGATCAACGACTGGAAGTTCACGATGGGAAGCGGTGTCCGGTTTGTGATACCCCAGTTTCCCATACGGCTCTACATAGCCAAGCGCTTCCTGGTGGAAGAGGACGGTACCATCGACTGGCAGACCGGAAATCTCTTTAATCGTGGCGGCGAGGAGGGCCGGGGTGTTGAACTCGTCTTCTCCATCGGCGCCGAGTTCTTCTAACTCTCCAAGGAGTGACTAACCATATGAACCACCGTACAAATGTTACCCGCAAAACCGTCGCGTTTCTTTTCTTTCTGTTCCTCGGAGCGCTGCTCCACGGGGAGCAGCTCACAACCGTGGCGGTGATCAACATCGATCGGGTCTACAATACCTTCTACCGCGACTCCCAGGGGGTTCGGGAACTCGAGCGGCTGCGCACGGAGTATCAGAGCGAGATCGACCAGCAGCTGCGGGAGCTCGAAAGCCTCCGGGATCAGCGGCTCCAGGCGCGCAACCGCGGGGATCAGCGGCGGGTTTCAGAGCTCGACCGCGAGATTCTCGAGATGACCCGTTTTGTCGAGGATCTCGGCCGGCGCCGGAGAGAGCAGCTTCAACTGCAGCAGGAGCAGCTGCTGTCAAACGAGTTTCTCAACCAGCTCCAGCAGGCAATCCAGTTTGTAGCGGAGAGTCAGGGATACACCGTGGTCGTGCGCTCCGACACCTCCGGTCTCCAGTGGTGGTCCCAGGAAGTCGACATAAGCGATCTGGTCCTCGAACGGCTCTGGCAGACCACCGACCGCTGACACGGATGAGCGACGACACTCCGATGATGCGCCAGTACCGGCGCATCAAACAGGAGCACTCGGACGCGATTCTCTTCTTTCGCCTCGGCGACTTCTACGAGATGTTCCAGCGGGACGCCCAGGAGGCGGCCCGGATTCTCGGTCTCACCCTGACGCAGCGGCAGGGAATGCCGATGTGCGGCGTGCCGTATCACGCCGCCCAGGGCTACATCGCCCGGCTTATCCAGGCGGGCCGAAAGGTGGCGATCTGCGAGCAGACCGGAGACCCGAGAGCGAGCAAGGGGATCGTGGAGCGCGAGGTGATCCAGGTGATCACCCCGGGGACGGTGAGCGAGGAGGACTACCTCCAGCCTGGCTCGAACAACTACATCTGCGCCGTCGGCGCCACGGGCGAACAGATCTCCCTCGCCTACGCCGACATCTCTACCGGAGAGCTCGCCGCAACATCCTTTCCCCTCTCCTCCGCCGCCGAGGGGCTCTCCAAGGAGCTCTCCCGCCTCCAGCCTCGGGAGCTGCTCATCCAGGAGTCCCTCCTCGAGGAGAGCCCCGGCATCCAGCGGATCCTCGAGGAGCGGGACTCCCTCCTGGTAAACCGGCTTCCGGACTGGGAGTTCCATCTCGATGACTCCCGCAGGCGGCTCACAACGCTTCTGAGGGTGGCGAATCTCAAGGGATTCGGAACCTCCGAGGAGGACCCGGCGATCCTCTCGACCGGACCACTTCTCGCCTATCTCGAGGATAACAACCGGGGAGCCCTCGGAAACATCACCGGCATCAACCGGCTCCGGGAGGAGGACCGACTCATCCTCGACGAGTCGACCCAGCGAAACCTCGAGCTTCTGCGAAACATGCAGGACGGCTCCTCCCGGTTCACCCTCTTTGAAGTGTTGAACCAGTGCCGCACCCCGATGGGGGCTCGACTCCTGCGCCGCCGCATCCTCGCGCCCTCCCGGGTCGAGGAGGAGATAAACCGTCGGCTCGACCGGGTCGAGTACCTCTACCGGCGGCAGAGCGTGCTTCGCAGCGTGAGGGACGGGTTGGAGAAGCTCTACGATCTCGAGCGCCTCGCCTCGCGCCTCGGCCTCGGCAGAGCCCACGCGAAGGATCTGGTGGCGATCAGTGGCTCCCTGCGGGGAGCAGAGGCTGTCGCGGCGATTCTCCAGGAGTGGTACACCGGGACACCCTTTCCCGCCATTGAAACCGCCGACGTCGTGGCTGCCAGGATCGAGGAGGCGATAGCCGAGAACCCGTCGATTCTGCTCACCGAGGGCAACCTCATCGCCGACGGGTTCGATGAGAGCCTCGACGAGCTGCGGGGCCTCCGGGGTAACAGCAAGGGGGTGCTCGATGAGTACCTCCAGCGGGAGCGGGAACGGAGCGGCATCGGTAACCTGCGGATCAAGTACAACAGGATCATCGGCCACTTTTTTGAAGTGACCAAGTCGCAGCTCGACCGTGTTCCGGACCACTTTATCCGACGCCAGTCCCTTGTAGGCAGCGAGCGCTACACCACCGAGGAGCTTTCACAGCTCGAAAGCAAGCTCAACGGCCTCGAGGAGCAGATCGTGGAGCGGGAGCGGGAGCTCTTCCTCGGGATCCGGGATGAGCTTGCCGGATCAGTAGGGGATCTCCTTCGAATCTCCGAGGAGCTCGCCGAGATCGATACCTTTCACTCCCTCGCCTGGAGCGCCACCTCAAACGGTTACGCCCGGCCGCAACTCTCCGAGAGGCCGGAACTGACTGTTGTCGACGGGCGCCACCCGGTGGTGGAACACCACCTCCCCGCGGGAACCTTTGTGGCTAACTCCCTGGAGATCGGAAGCGATGAGTCTCCCGGCAGATTCGCCCTCATTACCGGGCCGAACATGGCGGGAAAGTCGACCTTTCTCCGTCAGAACGCCCTGATCGCCCTCATGACCCAGATCGGCTCCTTCGTCCCCGCCGCCTCGGCGAGGGTGGGTATAGTCGACCGACTCTTCTGTCGCGTCGGCGCCTCGGACAACCTCGCTCGGGGTGAGTCGACCTTTCTTCTCGAGATGAACGAGACCAGCAATATTCTGCGCTCCGCCGGCGAGGATAGTCTGGTCATCATGGACGAGGTAGGCCGGGGCACGAGCACCAATGACGGCCTCGCCATCGCCCAGGCGGTTAGTGAGGAGCTTCTCGAGAGGGTCGGCTGCCGCACGCTCTTTGCTACCCATTTCCACGAGCTCACATCGATGGAGCATCCGAGGCTCCTGAATCTCTCGATGAAGGTCGCAGAGCAGGGCAAGGAGATCATCTTTCTCAAGAAAGTGGTTGCAGGGCCCTCGAACAACTCCTACGGCATCCACGTAGCCCGGCTCGCGGGGATCCCAGCGAGGGTGGTTGAACGCTCCCAGGAACTCCTCGACCAGCTGCTGCGCCGTTTCGAGGAGGCTGCCGGACCGCAGCCGCCCGGGGAGCCGGCCCTCTCGGGTGAGAGCTCCGGGAGAAGCGGGCCCAAACCGAGGCGGCCGGTGGCCGGAGGCAGTGGAGGTGCCGGGCCCGAGCCCCAGGGGTCGCTCTTTTCGCCGGAGGATCTGATCCTCTCGGAGCTGCGAGCCCTCAACCTCGACGAGCTCACCCCCCTCGCGGCGCTCAATCTTCTGTCGGAGTGGCGGCGAAGGGTGTCAGAGTAGGGGAAGCAGGATAAAGAGCCCCATCGCGAGGGCTCCGGCCACGGCTGGTCCCCGGAGCTTCCAGAAGAAAAACTCTCCGATCCCCTGAAGCAACCAGGTGAGGATAAAGACCAGATAGAGCACCCGCATCTGCTGCGCTCCCTCCGGAATGAGGAGGGCGGAGATGGCGCTGCTCACAAGAAACCAGCCGAGAAAGTTGACCCAGGGTATTCCGAAATACCCTCCCTTTCGATTCCACTGCCAGAAGTTCCAGTTGACCATCTGGGGGTCGAGAAAAAAGTCCCAGGCGGTAAACGCAGCCCCCGCCACCAGGGCGGTGATGAGTCGGTTCTCTCCACCGGTTATGAGGGCAGCAACAGTCCAGGCCGAGGGCATCATCATGAGCCAGGCGAGAGGTATGATCACCGGAACCCGCCCGATCTGTGGTTTCAGGACGTCTGTGTACTCGTAGTCACCGAAGGGAAAGCCCGTGCGGCTGCCGACAAACTCGGCTAACCAGCCGAGAAACGGCACAGCCGCCGCGGTCAGGAGCACCCTCCCCGGGGGCAGATGTTCCGAGAGGACCAGGAGGACCAGGGAGACCTGGGCGATAACGCCGAGGGAGATGCCCACCCGCTCGGCTCCCGTTCCGTACACCCAGCGAAGGATCGGCACCGCGATCATCACCGCCGCCCAGACCCCGAAACCAACAGCCTCGGGGATGGTAACCTGAGAGAGAGACGCTCTGAGAAGCTCCACCTTACACCTTCCTCAGCACCTTGAGTTTGATTCCCGCCGCGATAAAGGGCCACCAGGGCACGGAGTTCATGATCTGCAGCAGCTCCCTCGTCTCCGCCTCCTCGTCGAGAAAGCGCAAGAGCCGCTGGATCGGATTATTCTCGAAGAGCTTGATAAAGATCGGCTTACTCAATTCACCCTTGCGGTGCATGATCTGCAGAAGCATACTGTCCATCATCGGATAGATCGGAGAAGGGCGAAGGGAGTGAAACGGGGTATCCCGCTCCACCAGACTCGCCACGATGTGCCGGCAATCCCGCTGGGTCCGATGAAAGGTAAAACCGGTGGAAGCCTTTACCATCCCCCCCTTGGTACCGATGCGCATGATCCGCCGCCCTCCGGAGCGCTGGAACGGCTGATCGGTCATCGGGATGATCCCGTCCTCCCGCTCGAGGATCTCGTACTCCTCCTGCCCGAGCTGGAGTACCTCGGCTATATACCTGCGGATATTCTCCTCGTACTCCTCCCGCTCGAGGAGGGTGTAGGAAAAGAGGGTGAACTCCACCAGCGCCTCCCTCTCGGAGGTCGGCAGGAGATACATAAAGCGCATCTCTCCCTTCTGGGGCACCCGGAAATCGAACCAGGTTGCCGCCTCGGGGTCAAAGAGCGGGCGACTGGTCCTGATAAACCAGCCGACAAAGTGCTGCTTCAGGAAGTGGTACTTTTGCTCGTCGACATGAAACTCCCGGGGAAAAAACAGACTGTCGAAGACCCACCGCCCGGTGTAGGTGCCCGCGGAGGTGTGGACCTCCACCCGGTCGTCTAACTCTCTCATCTCGTTGACCCGCGCTTGGAGAAAGGTGACGTTCGGGGCTGATCCAAGGGCGTCCTTTACGAAGCGGTAGAAATCTTCCCCCCGGATCATCCGGTAGTCGTAGGGGGCGAGGGGAATTCTCTCGGAGTACTCATCGCTCTCGATCAGGAAATGGCTCCACCGTTTGTGTACGATCGAGTGGTAGGGGCTCGGGGTTGTGTCCCAGAAGCACCAGGTCCGGTCGTTCTTCCGCTTATCCTCGAGATCAATAATGAGGATATTACGGTCCTGCAACGGGCTGAACAGGAGGTGGTAAGCGAGGCTGAGTCCCGCCATCCCGCCTCCGGCGAGGATAAACTCATAATCGCGCATATCGAGGTGGAGGTAACATACTCCTCCGGAAAGCGCCGGTCAATCGGGGCGAGGCTCCCGGTTGCGCAGACCGGTTCGCCCTTGCCTGAAGCGTCAACCCTCGTGAAGACGTCTTAACACTGTATGAGCGTCTTGTCGTTCCTAGAGCATCTGCTCGCCCCTCGCCGCTGCCTGCACTGCGGTATTTCCCTGACCCTTCAAACCCTCTCGAGCCTCT
>JBKHDM010000040.1:0-27058 GCA_046541355.1 Spirochaetaceae bacterium | reverse complement strand
CTCGTCAGCCAAGGCAATCGCGTGTTCCTTGAACTCCTGGGTGTATCGCGTTCGGGGATTACCACTACTCCTAGGTAACTCCCCTTTCAAGTAGTACAGGTTAGTTCAAATCCCTGTGTACTGTTTCGGGGTAAGCACAGGCGATAGCGGCGGACGGGAGTCGAACCCGCGTCTCCAGCTTGGGAAGCTGGGGTAATGCCGTTATACGACCGCCGCAATGGTGGTGGACAGTGTAGCTTGACCGTTGGCGCTGGTCAACTCATCTGTGCGTCTTGACTGCTGAATGAAGCAGCCCGCCGGGCCGGGCGTACCCCGTCTCTGTGAGAGACCGCAAGGATGCGCCCGGACTCCTTTCGTTGTCGGCTACTTTTTTTCTCCTCCTCCTTGGCGTGGTGCAACCCCTCAGGCCGGAGGATGAGCTCACCTGGCAGAAGGAGCTCTACCTCCACCACGACGGCGAGGGGAGTGTGCGCAGCGTTATGGACTACGGGCCGACCCGCTGGTTCTTTCTGCAGCCCTTCCTTCTTTTTCCGACCCCCCCGACCGCCTCGCCCTTCAGCGAGCTCCACCCGCCCCGCCGGCCGGTGACCACGACCCTCTCGGAGCTCGTCGAGGTGGGTGACGGTGCGGTGGGATTCTCCTCGCCCCTGCTCCTCTTCGGCCCGGTGGAGCTGGTCGGCGGTATCTCGAGCATCGAGACTCCCCGTTCCACGACGCCCTTCAGCGCGGCGTGGCACTCCCCTGCGGGAACTCGGCTATCCACCGGACGCTCCGGCAGCTTTAGGCAGGGTGTCTCGGTTACCTACGGGGCGTTATCCCTCCACCATTGGCGCAGTGAGGAGTCTCGTCGCAATGTCGCGGTGCTCTCCCGCTGGGGGCCGACCGACCGGTCCGGACCGATCCGTCTGCCCCTGGAGCTGATCGTATCGGAGGCGAGCCTCATTGAGCCGGTAGATCAACTCTCGGAGAGCTGGTCCCTCCCGGAGCCGCCGGTTCTCAGCGCGACGGTCTACCATGCCGCGGTCCGCCTCGGCCTGCGGCTGCCGGCGGCGGAGACGCTCGCACTCCTCGCCCTCTCCGCCTCCCCCCTCGACCCCCCGGGCATCGCCGCCCTCTCGGCAACCCGGGCAGGCGGCTTTGGCGCCTCCCTCGCCGTGGTGAGCGCCGGGTACCTCGACGAGGAGCTGCGGCGCGTGACGCCGGGTCTCACGGGAACGATCCGTCGCAAGCTGCCCTCGGGCACGGTCAACGGTTTGGGGGGAGAGGTGAGTTTTGACGCCGACGGCTCGACGGGGCCTCGGGAGGATGGAGGCAACTGGGAGGAGGCAACCCTCCAACGTGGTCTCGGCGGACCGAGGATCGTCGCCCTCGAGGGCGAACTGCTGTGGCGCTTTCATCCCCGTCGCGGAAGGTTCCGGAGCACCCTTTCCGCCGAGCTGGAGCGGGAGCTGGAGCCGGGGGAGGGCGGCTGGGAGGTTTCGCTGCCCTGGCGGCCGCTTCTGCGGATCGGTAGCGGGAGTCGCGGGCTCACCATCGTTGTCCCCCTCGGTTACACTCTCCGAGGGGAGCTCGAACCGGAGGATCGGGAGTGGCGCGGGGTGGAGGCGGGCGTGGAACTGGGGGTCCGTCTGCCACGAGTGGCGGTTGATCTTTCCTGGGGATGGAGCTCGGCCGAGGAGGAGGAGGGGGAAACGCAGTCTCAGGAAGCGGCCATCTCCGTCAACCTCCGGCCGGGGAACTGGCAGATCGGAGGTTCTCTCTCCCTGGGGGAGGGCGAAACGGTGCGGATGGAGGAGCTCCCCGGGGGACTCGAAGGAGTCTTCTACCTCCGCCATCGGGGAGGTATCAGAGCTGGAGAATGATCCTTGCCGCCTCGAAATAGATGGTCAGTCCCATGACGTCGATTGCCGTCGCCATCAGGGGGCCTGCCATCACCGTCGGGTCAAAGCCGAGGCGATGGATTACCAGGGGAGCGAAGGCGCCGATGATCGACGAGAAGACAACAACGAACAGCAGTGCCGCCCCAATCGCCATAGCCTGCTCCGGCAGTACCCCGGGGGGTAGATAGACCCCTCTGAGGATGATCACGCCGGCGAGGAGTAACCCCATCACCAGGCCGACGAGGGACTCCTTGACCAGAATACCGGCAAAGTCCCTGAAGTGGATCTCCCCGGTCGCTATACCCCGGATCATCAGGGTGGAGCTCTGGGTACCGCTGTTGCCACCGGTCTGGGTTATCACCGGCACGAACCAGACGAGAAAGCCCGCGGCGGCGATGATCGGTTCAAAGTAACTGATCACGTTGGTGGTCAAGGTTCCGGCGATCAGGAGTATGATGAGCCAGGGTACCCGCTTTTTTACCAGGCGCCAGACCGACGACTGGGTGTAGGGCTCAACGCTCCCTTCCATGGAGCTCATCTTGTAGATGTCCTCTGTCTGCTCCTCCTGGATTACGTCAAAGACGTCATCAAAGGTTACGATTCCCAGAAGCCTTCCGTAGGAGTCGACGACGGGGAGGGCGATGAGATCGTAGGTGGAAAGCAGCTTCGCTACCTCCTCCTGGTCTGTGTCCTCGCTCACCGAGATCACCTGGTCCACCATCACATCGGCTATCCGCTCGGCGTCGTCCACAAAGAGAAGGTCCCGCAGGGAGCAGACTCCCTGGAGTCTCTTGAGGGCGTCCACGACGTAGACGTAGTAGATCGTCTCCACCTGTCGGGCGTTGATCCGTATAAAGGCCAAAGCCTGGCCGACGGTGATGTTCGACCGAATCGCCACGTGCCGGGTGGTCATCAGTCCCGCGGCGTCGTCGGCGTCAAACCTCAGAAGAAACTGGGTCTCCTGCTTCGCCTCGGTGGACAGGGACTCCCAGACCGACGTGCGCACCTCCGGACTTACCTGCTGCACAAGGTCAACCAGGTCGTCGGGATCGATCGCATCGAGAATCTCCCGGATGTTCTCGAGGGGGAGACTCTTTATGAGCCATTCCTGGTCCTGGTGGTTGAGCTCGGTGATCAGCTCGACCTTTTTTTCCAGGGGAAACAGAAGGAAGAGCTTGCCCGCCTCCTCCTCGCTCAGGGAGTTCCAATGGTCGATGATCTCGTGGGTCGGGAGCTTCTGGAGCGCGTCCTTAAGCTCTGCGTCGCTCATCTGTTCCATGTACTCCCGGAGGTTGTCGAGTTTCACTACCACTCTCCCACGTAGAGTACTTCCTGCTCGAGCTCCAGGCCGAGCTCCGTGCGAACCCGCTGCCGGACGTGCTCCATCAGAGCGCGTATGTCCGCGGCTGTGGCGGTTCCGGTATTGACGATTATGTTCGCATGCTCATCGGAAACCTTCGCCCCGCCGATACGAGTGCCCCGCATCCCGATAGAGTCGATAATCGCGCCGGAGGGGCGACCAAACTGCCGGTTGTTCTTGAAGACCGAGCCCGCCGAGGGGAGTGCAAAGTGCCCTTTACTCTCCCGATCCTGGTAGTAGCCGAGCATCCGGTCCCAGACTTCCGCCGACGCCTCCCTGTGGAGGGAGAAGGTACAGCTGGTGATGACGTCCCGTCGTTGCTGAAAGGGTGAGCGCTTGTAGCCGAAATCCTCTTCCTTGGGACGGTAGACAAAGGAGTCGCCGGAGTCGGTCACACCTCGAACCTCGATGAGGATATCGACGATCGAGGAGCCGTAGCAGCGGGCGTTCATCCAGACCGCCCCACCAATCGTGCCGGGCATTGAGTGGAGAAAGTCGATCCCACCGAGTCCCTCCTGGGCGGCGAAACTGGTTACCGCCGTAACCTCAGCCCCAGCCTCGCAGACAATGGTGTGTCCCTTGACTTCTATCCCCTTCAACCCGGTCATGTCGAGTACCACCCCCCGGATGCCGGCGTCGGAGACGAGGATGTTCGCCCCGCCTCCGAGGATGAACAGGGGAAGCTTCGCGTTTTCGGCGGCTTGGAGAATCGAAGGAACATCACTCTCGGCGAGGGGCTGGACAAAGACATCCGCCGGTCCCCCGACCCGGAAGGTGGTGTGACGGCTCATCGGCTCGTCATAGAGCACCGTTCCGGATATGTTGATGTGATCGAAGCTTTGCTGTACGGTACTCACTGCCTCATGATACTCAATGCGAAAGGGGCGTATCAATTGCGTCGGTTTCAAACTACTTCTGTAACCTCCGGGCGCGTGTTCTGTTTTATATATGCAGCGGCGTGACGATGACGGGAGCTTCTTCGAGCGCGTGTACACCTCGTGTTCACCCGTACTCCTTCGGGTGGTCTACAAGATCACCGGTGACATGGAGAGCGCGGAGGAAATCTGCCAGGACGCCTTCCTGAAGTATTACGAGCGCCTTGACAGCATACCTGACGAGCGACAGGCGCTTTACTGGCTCATACGAGTCGGCAAGAACCTCGCCTTCAACCACGAAAAACGCAAAGGGCGAGAGCGTCGCGCCTTTGAGCGCGCCTTTTTCGAGCCGCGGCAGCCTTCGGAGTCCGGGGAGGTTTCGTTCCTGAAGTCGGAGTCCTCCCGGCAGGTGAGGGGAGCGCTTGCGAAATTACCCGATTCTCTGCGGGAGGTTATTATACTTAAAGAGTATGGCGAGTTGTCCTACCGTGAAATCGGCGAAATCCTCGGCATCACCGAGGGCAACGTCAAGGTCCGAGCCTACCGCGCCCGGGAGCGGCTGATCAAGGCGTTAGGAGAGGGGGATATCTATGTGCCGTGACCACTACCTTCTGTCCGCATACGTAGACGGGGAGCTCGACCAGCGGGAGAGGGAGAAACTCGAGGCGCGACTCCAGGACGAACCGTCCCTCGAGGCTGCCCGACGGCGTATGCTCGCCCTGCGAAGCGCGATGCACGCCGAACAGGAGCCCGACTACGAGGCGATTTCTCGAGGGCTCTGGGAGCGTGTCGCCGCTCTGCCCCGCAGACGACGGGTGAGTCTCTGGGAGCGCAGGGTAACGGTGCCCCTCCCGGTTGCAGCCGCGGCTGCCGTGGTTATACTGCTCATGGCGGGGATGACCTTTTTCCTCGCCCTCCGCGGCGCGACGGGTCCGGCTGCTCCCCTCGCCGGGATGGACCCGAACCAACTCGATATCACCATCCAGATAGAAAACGATCAGGCCGAGGATCTTATACGCTGGCTCGAGGAGCGGGAGGATGTCCAGCAGGTGACGATCGAACTGCCCGAGGCGCCCCGATTCGAGCTCATCGGAGAGCCGATGCTCGTACCCGCCTCAGAGGCTCGGGGGCCGCTGCAGTGAGACCGGCAACCTTGCCGATACTTCTTTTTTCCTGTCTCGTGCTTCCCCTTGGTGCCCAGGACGCCCTGCCGCCGGACGCCGAACCGATTCCTCCGGAGGAGCTGCAGGAGGAACTCGACCATCTGTTCGACCGCGCCCTGAAGCTCGAGATCTCCGCTCGTATCACTACCCTCGACGGGGAGGAAGTCTTCTGGAACATGGACCTGACCCGCATAACCCTCGCGGGCAGAGCGGTCCAGGTTCGCCTCGACGGCAGCAATATCACCGTCCTCGCCGACTTTACCCCCTACGTTCAGGATGATGGTTCCCTCGTCCTCGTCGCCGAGGGGCGCACCTGGCTCTCCGGGGAGGACGAGGCGGTGAGCTACCGAACCTCCTTCAAGAGTCTTCCCATTCGCCTAGGGGAGCCGGTACTCTTCTTTCCCCTCGGTAACCGCCCGGTGACCGCCGTCGGCGAGGAGGGGGGTGAGCAGTTCAACATCGAGTTGGAGATTAACGTCGTTTCCTATGGCGAACACGGGTAGTACGGGCCGGGGAGTTTTTCTGCCCCTGGTTCTTTTTTTTCTCGTTACCATTGCTCTCGTTCTCGTTATCCTCCTGAGTACGCCCTCCCCGCGGATCGAGGCGATCGATCCGGATAGCGCGGCTCCCGGGGAGTTGCTGCGTGTCACCGGCGAGAACTTCGGGGATCAGCGCGGGCAGTCCCGGGTGGAGCTTGCCGGGCAGGCGCCGACGAGTTCGAGTTACTCGAGCTGGAGCGATACCGTTGTCGAGCTGACCATACCCCCCGGGGCGGGTTCGGGCCTCCTGTACGTCGTTACCGCTGGAGGGCGGAGCAATCCGGTACTCTTTACCAACATCAACTCTGAACCTGTGGTTCAGGGTGATCTATCCGCCTCCCCGCGGATCGACGCTATCGAGCCGGTGGAGGTGGGAGTGTCAGGGAGCGTCACGATCTACGGCAGCCGCTTCGGTCGTCGCCGGGGGGACTCGCAGCTTCTGTTTACACCCCTCGAGGGGGGATCCCCCTCTGTGCCTGTGGACGTCGCCTCCGGCGGTTACCGTTCCTGGGGGGACGAGGAGGTGCGGGTGCGGGTACCCGACGGCGCCGGGAACGGCCCGATCCGCCTGGTCGGCAGGCAGGGAGAGGCGCAGAGCGAGGATCTCACGGTCATCCGGGAGGCAGGACGCCTCAACATCGGTTCCTTCCGGGAGTACGCGTTGCGCCAGGAGGTGCGGTTCTACGAGTTCGGCGAGGGCGGGAAGGGAGTGGTTCGGGTCTGGCTGCCGGACGCACAGAGGTCGGCCGTCCAGCGGCAGGTGCAACTCCTTGGGGAGAGTCAGGAGGCGGAGCTCTCCTTCCAGGGGCAAGCGAGTCTGTACACGGTGAGCCCGCCCCCTCCTGTCGATCGCTCCGGGGGGCAAGAGGAGGATCCCGGGGCGCAGGAGGTTCGTCTCGCCCGGACGTTTCTCCTGCGACGCTACGAGGTTTCCGCCGAGGTGACGGCCGAGGAAATCCCGCGGGAGTACGACCTCGACGACGCCTTCATGCGTCGCTATACCAGGGTAGAGGAGGACCTCCCCGTGGAGGCAGGAGAGATCGTTGCCTTTGGCCGAGAGAGTGTCGGAGGGGTTACCAATCGCCTCGAACAGGGGCGCTGGATTTTCCGGGAGAGTCTGAGGCTCCTCGAGCCGGACGCTTCGGGAACATCCGATCCGATTATTGCTCTGGAAAACGGCTCGGGCTCTTCTTTTGCCTATGCGAGTCTCATGGTCTCCGCCCTTCGCTCCCTCGGGGTGCCGGCTCGTCCCGTCTCGGGAGTCCTCCTGCTCGAGGAGGCGGTGACCGTCGCCCATCACTGGGTTGAGTTCTTTCTTCCCGGCTTCGGATGGTTTCCCGCGGACCCCTCCCTGGCCGACGGCCTCTACGCAGACCGCCTCCTCGACCCTCCCTCGCCCCGGGAGGAGTTTTTCTTCGGATCCCTCGATAATCGACGGGTCGCCTTCAGCTACGGAGAGATCGCGACGCCCTCCCTGGAGATGGGCGACGGCGTGGAGGACCCGCAAGAGCTCTACGCGCGGCTTCTTACCTTTGAGGAGGCGTCCGACGAGATGGGCAGGTACCGCAGCCGCCGGCTACTGCCGGAGTTGATCGGCAGTTACTGAGGTTCTGTTGACACCTCAAGGGGTATGCCCTACATTCGCAGATAGGCCAGATAGGGGGTAGGTTTGGAATCGTTGCGGCGTACAGACCCAGAAATCTACGACATCGTCCAGCGGGAGCTCGCCCGGCAGCGGGAGAAGCTCGAGCTGATCGCATCGGAGAACTTCACAAGCGAGGCGGTGATGGAGACCACCGGAACCGTCCTGACCAACAAGTATGCCGAAGGGTATCCGGGCAAGCGGTATTACGGCGGGTGTGAGTATGTGGACATGGCGGAAAACCTTGCCCGGGATCGAGCCCGAGAGCTTTTCCGGGCGGAACACGCCAACGTGCAGCCCCACTCCGGCAGCACCGCGAACCAGGCGGTCTATTTCACCCTTCTCAAACCGGGGGACCGGATCCTCGGCATGGATCTCTCCCACGGCGGGCATCTGACCCACGGCGCTCCGGTCAATTTCTCCGGTCAGCTCTACGACATCGTCTCCTACGGGGTCTCCCGGGAGAGCGAGACCCTCGACTACCGGGAGATCGAGGCGATAGCCGAGCAGACAAAGCCGCGCCTCATTATCGCCGGCGCCTCCGCCTATCCCCGGACTATCGATTTCGCCCGCTTTCGAGAGATAGCTGACTCGGTCGGGGCGTACTTCATGACCGATATGGCTCATATCGCCGGCCTTGTCGCCGCGGGTGAGCACCCCTCCCCTCTGCCCCACGCCCACTTCACCACGACGACCACCCATAAAACCTTGCGCGGGCCGAGGGGCGGGCTGATCCTCCTTGGCAGGGATGAGGAAAACGACCTCGGGGCAGTTGCTCCCAAGTCGGGGCGAACCAAACGGTGGAGCGAGCTTATCGACGCCTCGGTGATGCCTGGTGTTCAGGGCGGTCCGCTGATGCACGTCATCGCCGCCAAGGCGGTCGCCTTCAAGGAGGCGTTGGAGCCCGCATTCGGCGAGTACCAGCGGCGGATTGTCGACAACGCCCGGACCATGGCGGACGCATTTGTTGATTTAGGTGCTCGGGTAATCTCGGGAGGTACCGATAATCATCTCATGTTGATCGATGTTACACCCTTTGGAGTATCCGGCAAGGAAGCTGAAAAGATGCTCGACGAGGCTAACATCACGGTCAACAAGAACGGGATACCCTTCGACACGAGAAGCCCCCTTGTAACCTCGGGCATCCGGATCGGAACTCCCGCGGTCACCACCAGAGGCATGGGACGCGAGGACATGAAGCAGATCGCCGAGTTGATCGTCGAGGTTCTACGCTCCAAAGGGAGCGAGGCTGTGGTCTCCAGCGTTCGGGATAAGGTAAAACGGCTCTGCGGTGCTTTTCCCCTGGCTGCCTGATATCTTGCAACGGGTTCTCCTGCTCTCCCGGACCGGGGGAGGGGAGCGCAAATTGACAACGGTTTTGGCGAAACCTATACTGTAGCGGTATAGGTCGCTGGAGAAGGCATGAGTAATTCACTGCAACTTACCATGGTCAACTTCAACAAGGATGCGTACATCATTGTTGAAGGTAAGCAGCATGCCGACTACTTTTACATTATCCGCTCCGGCAAGGTGCGGATCAGCAAAGAGGTGGAGGTCGTCGCGGAAGAGGGGGGTAATGTCCTCGGGCCCGGTGACTTCTTCGGCGTTGTCGCCACCATGTCATCCCACAGCTACATCGAAACCGCCCAGGCGATCAGCGACGTCTCCCTGATCCAGGTCCACAAAGAGAACTACACCGACCTCATCCAGAAAAACACCCCCGTGGCGATGAAGATCATCGAAGGCTTCTCCCGACGGATGCGGTATCTCGACGGCTCCCTCGCCAGGATCACCCTCAAGCAGGAGAAAGAGCCGGACATTACCCATCTTTTTAACGTCGCGGAGTTCTACGCCAAGCAGAGTCACTACAATCAGGCGTATTACGCCTACTACCAGTTTCTCAAGTACTGCGGCAACGATGAGAACGCGCCAAAGGCGAAGGAGCGTCTCGAGAAGATCAAGCCGTACAGCAAGGCGGTCTATCTCGAGGAGGAAGAGAACGACTTTACCCGGACCTATCCAAAAAACACGATGATCTTCTCGGAGATGATGCCCGGGCAGGAGCTCTACATCATCCAGAAGGGATCGGTCAAGATCACCAAGATCGTCAACGAGAACGAGGTGCTCCTCGCGGTCCTCAAGAGCGGAGATATCTTTGGCGAGATGTCCCTGATTGAGAACAAACCGCGGTCAGCATCGGCTATCGCCTACGAGGATACGGTGCTCCTCGCGGTCAATCGGGAGAACTTCGCTCGGATGGTCTCCACCCAACCGCAGATCATCTCCCGGCTCACCCAGCTTCTCGCCGAGCGCATCTGGTTTATCTACAAGCAGCTTGCGAACACCCTCCTCTCGGACAGGGTTGGCCGCCTGTACGACGGGCTGCTCATCCAGCTCGAGAAAAACCGGATTCCGATCCGCAGCGGGGATTCCTACACCTTTGACTTCGGCACCAAGGAACTGGTAAACATGCTCGGCATGCCTCTTAACGAGGGTAACCAGGCGGTTCGGGATTTGCTGAAAAACTCGAAGGTAAAGTCCGTCGACGGCCGGATCCATGTCACCGACCTCGAGGAGATTGAGAAGCAGGCGAAGTACTACCGCAAGATGCAGCGCATCGAGCGCGCCCGGAAGGACCAGCGCCTCGCCCGCGCCTGACCCCCCCGACGGGGTGGGGGAGCGGGGCGACTATATGGTAACCGCGGCGGCGACAGTTTGCCCGCGCCGGCTATTTGCCCGCGGCGGCGACAGTTTGCCCGCGGCGGCGACAGTTTGCCCGCGGCGGCGACAGTTTGCCCGCGCCGGCTATTTGCCCGCGGCGGCGACTATTTTTATCGCCTCCTCGAGGGTGAGGTTTTCAATCGCCTCCTGGCTCTGCTTCTCCTCGGGAAGGCTCACGTTCTTGGTGCCGGCCTTAATGTAGGGCCCGTACTTACCGTCATAGATCGCAAGCTTTCGTTTCTTTTTACTGTCCTGTCCGAGTTCCTTGAGGAGTTTTGACCGCTTTCGGCCACTCTTCTTCTCCTCTGCCAGCAGCTCGAGGGCGCGCTCGAGGGTTATCTCATAGACGTCGTCCTCCGCCTTGAGGGAGCGAAACTCCCCGTCACAGACGACGAAGGGTCCGAATCTGCCCACCCCTGCCACGACCTCCTCACCGCTTTCCGGGTGGCGGCCGAGATTTCTCGGCAGGCTCAACAGTTTGGTCGCCAGGGGCAGGTCGACCTCGCTCGGTTTGACGCCCTTGGGCAGACCCGCCCGCTTCGGTTTCGGGTTCTCCTCGGTCGCCTCGCCGAGCTGAACGTAGGGCCCGTAGCGTCCGGTGAGGCAGTAGACGTTCTCCCCGCTCTCCGGGTGGACCCCGATCGGCTCGGGCCCCCGCTTTTGCAGGAGGATGAGCTCGGTGATGTCCTCCTCGGTGAGATCCGCCGGGGCTATCTCCTCGGGGATGGAGGCGTGGATCGCGTCTTCCCCCTCCTTGTGGACGATGTAGGGGCCGTAACGGCCCACCTTTACCGCCTGGTGCTCCTTGAGCTGGGGCAGGGCGATTGTCCTCGAGCGCTCCGGGGAGATCTCGTTTTCTCGGCGATCCACCTCTTCCTTCAGTCCATCCTCGCCGAAGTAAAACTCCTTGAGGTATGACTTGTTGTCCTTCTCTCCGTAGGCGATCTGGTCGAGGGCGTGTTCCATGGAGCTGGTAAACCCGTAGTCCACCAGATCGTCAAAGTGCTGCTCCAAAAGCTGCACGACAGCCATCCCGGTAAAGGTCGGGACCAGGGAGGTCCCCTGCCTGCGGATGTATCCGCGCTCGTAGATCGTGCTGATGATTGTGGCGTAGGTCGATGGACGTCCGATGCCTTCCTTCTCGAGGCGCTGAACCAGGGACGCCTCGGTGTAGCGGGCGGGCGGTTTGGTCTCGTGCCGGTCGGTGTCGATACCGACGAGGTCGAGCTCATCCCCCTCGGCGAGGGGCGGGAGGATAACCTCCTTGTCCTCGAGGGCCGCCTCCGGGTCGTCCTTTCCTTCCACGTAGACCCGCAGGAACCCGGGAAAGACGATCCTGTTTCCCGAGGCGGAAAAGACGGCGTCCGCCGCCTCGATCCGGACGCTTACGGAGAGCTTCTTCGCCTCGGCCATCTGGGAGGCGATAGTCCGCTTCCAGATCATCTCGTAGAGCGCTTTGTCCTTACCCGAGAGGCTTGTCGAGTCGGGGTGGACGAAATTGGCCCCGGCGGGACGGATCGCCTCGTGCGCCTCCTGGGCACCCCGGCTCCTCGAGGAGTACTGCCGTGGTTCGCCGGAGAGGTACTCCTTTCCGTAGAGCTCCTCGATGGTGCTCCGCGCCCCGCCGATTGCCTCGCTCGAGAGGGCAGGGGAGTCGGTCCGCATATAGGTGATCAGCCCCTCCTCGTAGAGCCGCTGGGCGATTCGCATCGTCTCCCGGGCGGAGAGGCCGAGTTTACGGTTGCCCTCCTGCTGGAGACTCGATGTGATAAAGGGAGCGGCGGGCCGGGATGTGTTCTCCTTCTCCTGTACCGAGCGAACCTTCCACCGCGCCGACTCTATCCGCTCGAGCAGCTGCCGCGCTTGCTCTTCGGAGAGCAGGAGTACCGAATCCGGGTCCTTGAGCTTGCCGGTAGAACTGTCGAAGTCCTTGCCTCCGGCGACCCGCTTCTCTCCTACCGAGATCAGTTTGGCGTCAAAGGATCGATCCTGGGGCTTGGCGAGGGTCGCCTTGAGGTCCCAGTAGACCGAGGAACGAAACCGGATCCGCTCCCGCTCCCGCTCAACGATCATCCTCAACCCGGGAGACTGCACCCGCCCCGCGGACAAGCCGTAGGCGATCTTCTTCCAGATCAGGGGCGACAAGGTGTAGCCGTAGAGCCTGTCCAGAATGCGCCTGGTCTCCTGGGCTCTGACGAGGTTCATGTCGATCTCACGGAAGTGCTCGATGGAGTGCTCGATGGCGCTCCTGGTGATCTCATGAAAGACCATTCGCCTCACCGGCACCTTCGGCTTGAGCACTTCCACAAGGTGCCAGGAGATGCTCTCCCCCTCACGGTCCTCATCAGTGGCGAGGAGCAGAACGTCGGCCTCCTTCACCTTCTTCTTCAGTTCGTTTATCACCTTGGACTTGCCTTTCGGGGTGACGTAAAGGGGCTGGAAGTCGTGCTCCACGTCTATACCAAGGCGCGCCCAGGGCTCTGATTTGAACTTTTTGGGGATCTCCCCCGCGGACTGCGGGAGGTCCCGGATGTGGCCTACACTCGCCTCGACGGTGTAACCCTTTGGGAGAAAACGCTTGATAGTTCTCGCCTTTGTAGGCGACTCGACGATGACCAGTGCTTTTTCAGCCATTTCTCGGGTTCCTTTTGTAGTCGAATCTTGCAAAATAGGTATAACTAGTCAAGTACGACCTCTTGCTCCCGGGTGGTGATCCCGTGTATCTTTAGATAAACAAGCAAGGTACATGCCACAAAATCAGGAGCGACGTCCAGATGCCCATACCCCTCGACCTGCTGATCAGCGAATCAGCAAATATGTATGAAATAACCTGCGCCTCAATCCGCCGGGCCAGACAGCTCGCCGACATCCAGCGAGTCTATGACGACGGCCAGGAGACCGAGGAGGGCGAGAAGGTGGTCTCCGAGGCGATTCGCGAGATCCTCACCAGGGACGTACAGTACCAGATCGAGGAGTAGTCCGAACGAGAGCTCTGCTGCTTTTCGGGCCCACCGCCGTCGGCAAGACCGATCTCATCGCCTCCCTGGGCCTTCCCCTTGAGGTTATAAACGCCGACTCCATGCAGGTCTACCGCGGACTCGACATCGGGACGGCAAAACCTCCTCCGGAGATCACAAGCCGCATTCCCCACCATCTCATCGATCTGTGCGACCCGGGCGAACAGTTTCACGCCGGTCGCTTTGTCGAGGAGGCCGAACGGCTCCTCCCGGAGATACTCGAGCGAGGGAGGCTTCCGGTCGTCTCCGGGGGAACCGCCTTTTATTTCCGAAACCTCATCTACGGCCTGCCCGAGACTCCCCAGGCCGATCCAGGGACGAGAAGGGCGCTGCAGGAGCGCCTCGCCGAGGAGGGGGTGGAGCGCCTCTACCGGGAACTCGAGTTGGTCGACCCGGAGAGTGCGGCGAGGATCGAGGGTGCAGACAGCTACCGTATTCTCCGGGCTCTCGAGGTCTACAGGTCGACGGGAAAGCCGCGCTCGGCATTTCCTCCCCCCACAGAGCCGAGAAAGGACCTCGAGTACAGGGCGGTGGGGCTCTACCGGGAGCGCGCTCATCTCTACGATCGGATCAACCGGCGGGTGGAGAGCATGTTCGAACACGGGTTGCCCGGGGAGGTCGCCGACCTTCTCGCCTCGGGAGTACCTCAGGACGCGCCGGCGTTACGGGCGATAGGCTATCGCGAGTTTCTCATCCACGCCCCGACAGATCAGATCATCGCCCGGCGCATACCGGAGCAGACCCTCGAGCTGATACAGCGAGAGATCGCAAAGAACAGCCGGCGCTACGCGAAGCGGCAGATTACCTTTTTTTCCCGCCTCCCCGGGGTTCGGTGGATCGAGCCGGGAGAGGAACAGGAGCTTCGCCTCGCCGCCGAGGCGCTCCTCGGTGAGGGTTGACACCCCGCAGACGAGCGGGCATACTCTCCACTCTCAATCAGCTAAGGAGATATATAAGTGCCCTGCGGACGTAAGAGAAAGCGAAAGAAGATAGCGACCCACAAGCGGAAGAAAAAGCTCAGAAAGAACCGCCACAAGAAGCGGAAATAGCACCACTGTACTGGTAAGTCCCCTGCATGGTATCGTCGAGACATCTCGTCCAGGTGATACATGCAGTGGGAGTAGCGAAGCCGCAGATCATGGGTATTCTCACGGTTACCCGTGATTCCTTTTTCCCCGACACTCTGAACTACTCACCGACAGAGGCGACGGATAAGCCTCTCGCCTTTGAACAGAGAGGCGCCGATAGTATAGATGTGGGTGGATACTCGACGGGTCCCGGAAACAGCTCTACCTCACGGCAGGAAGAGGCTGTTCCCGCGGCTGACGGGAGTAGTGAGGCGACAGGGGCGCTCACGGCGGTCATGGAGGCGCGGGCAGGGTGAGCTGGGTACAGAACATCTGGTTTATGCGAGAGCTCGTCCTGCCGACCCTGGACGTACTTCTCCTCTCCTTTCTCATCTACAAGGGATACCAGATTCTCCTGCAGACCAGGGCTGTTCAGCTGGTCAAGGGAGCCCTCTTTCTCGGCTTTCTCTACGCCATCGCCTTCTTTCTCAATCTGCAGACGCTTTTATGGATCATCAACCTCCTCGCCCCGAGCTTCGTAATCGGTATCGCCATCATTTTTCAGCCGGAGCTGCGCAAAATCTTTACCCGCCTCGGTCAGGGCAACTGGCTCCAGATATCCCAGCGCTCCAAGCCGTTTCAGATCGACTCGGTCCTCAACGCCGCGGAGGTGCTGAGCTACCGCAAGCGGGGCGCCCTCATTGTCTTTGTCCGCTCCGTCGGGCAGAAGAATATCATCGAGACCGGAACCCACCTCGACGCGGAGCTCTCTTCGGCCCTCCTTCTGACGATTTTCTCCCACAATACGGCGCTTCACGACGGGGCGGTGGTGATCGACGGTGGACGGATCGTCTCGGCAGGCAGCTTTCTCCCCCTCTCCGAACAGCTTGACGTGCGCCGCAGCTTCGGCACCCGTCACCGCGCCGCCCTCGGTCTGGCGGAGGAGAGCGACGGCGTGGTTCTGGTTGTCTCCGAGGAGACCGGGGCGATCAGTCTCGCCTACGACGCCAATCTGCACTACGATCTACCGGTGGACGAGGTTCGAAGGACCCTGACCAGACTTCTCAACGTCGCTGCCGACGGCGACGAGGAGGAGGAGGTAGAGCATATTGAAGAGTAGGCTCAAGCGACTTCTGCGCAACTGGCCGGCGAAGGTCCTCTCTTTTGTGGCGGCCCTGATGCTTCTGGTCTTTCACAACATCACTACCCTCGAGGAGCGGTTTATCAGCGTCCCCCTCGAGCTTCGCCTCGATGAGTCCCTGGTTCCCGCCTCGGACTATCCGAGGCAGGTTCGGGTGAGGCTGCGGGGCGACTCGGAGGAGGTCTTCCGGGTGGTGGAAGAGAGCATCACCGCCTACGCGGACCTCACCGAGCATGAGAGTGAGGGCGAGTATCGCGGGGGGGTGCGGATAGCGGACACTGAGGCGATCGGCCGGATTGATCCTCTCGAGATAACCGTGGAGCCCGAGGAGATCAGCGTGCGCCTCGAGGAGAAGCTTGTCCGCAGCATCGAGGTGGAACCGACCCTCTCGGGCTTTCCTCCCAGCGGCTTCGAGCTGACCAACTATCAGATGAACCCCTCGGCGATCCAGGTGGAGGGGCCGGAGTCGACCGTCCGGGGTATCGACGAGCTCGGCACCGAGGAGATCGATCTGTCCGGCCGGCGGGAGGACTTTTCCGAGCGCGTCAGGATCATCCGGCCCGCCCCTCTGGTGGAGTTTCCCGGGGGCAACGTCGTCGAGTTTCGCGGCTTTATCGAGGAGGGCGTGGTTCTTAACACCTTTGAACCGGTGGAAGTGGTCGTCCTCGGCCTCCCACCGGAACTCGAGTTAGCCTCGGATCTGCCCAGCGGCCTCGTCCGGGTCCAGGCGAGCCAGCGGATTCTCGACCAGACCGCCGCCAGTGACGTTCAGCTCACCGTCGACGCCTCGGTTGTCGACGCTCCCGGGGTTTACGAGCTCAGAGTAATCCCCCAGGTTCCCCAGGGCTTCGTCGTCCTGCGATACGAGCCTTCCACCGTGGAGATCACCATCAGCGCCGGGGAGGGGGAGGGGGAGTGATCATCGGTATCGGCATCGATATCACCGAGGTTGCGAGGTTCCGGCGCTGGCTCGAGGATGAGGCGCTGTTGAGCCGCTACTTCTCGCCCCAGGAGATAGAGGATGTCCGTAACAAAGGAGACCGGCAGGCGGAGTCGTTAGCCGGCCGTTTCGCGGCGAAGGAGGCGTTCGCCAAGGCGATGGGGACGGGGTTTCGCAACATGGGACTCCGGGACCTTACCGTCTGGAGCGACCGCCTCGGAAAACCGAGCATTGAGATGAATGGGCCGGCGGAGTTACTCTTTCACGAGCGGGGAGGGCAGAAGGTCTTTCTCTCCATCAGCCACGAGGAGTCCCACGCGGTGGCGATGGTGGTAGTCGAGGGAGTCTGATGGCGTCACTCACATTCTTTACCAAGAACAAGATCCAATGTCCCGTCTGTGATGAGGGGTTTCACCGGGAGGAGATGCGAACCGGCCGGGGCCGGATGATCGCCGGGGATCTCACCCGGGAGCTTCGTCGCAACTACGAGGCGTCCAAGCATCACGGCGAGGTCTACCCGCTCATCTACCCGGTCACCGTCTGCCCGTCGTGCTTCTACGCCGCCTACCCCCCGGATTTCGACTCGCCTCCGGAGAAGGGACTCGAGGCTCTCCGGGAGGATCAGGCGAAACGGAAGGGCGGGGTGGAGAAGCTGTTCGACTATCTCAACTTTACCGAGCCCCGGCGGCTCCAGGAGGGTGTGGCGAGCTACATTCTCGCGATCTTCTCCTACGACCACTTTTCCAAGCAGGTTTCTCCGAAGTTCAAGCAGGGGCTTTCCGCTCTCCGGGGCGCCTGGCTCTCCGGTGACCTCCACCGCAAGGCGCCGAGTGAGAACTACGACTACCTCCAGTCGATCCTCTACCGCAAGGCGCGCTTCTTCTACTCCGTCGCCGTGGAGTGGGAGCAGACCGGCCGGGAGCCGCTCTCCGGGGCGGGGATGCTCGGCCCGGACCTCGACAAGAACTACGGCTACGACGGGGTGCTCTACCTCTCCGGTCTCCTGGAGTACAAGTACGGGCCGAAGAAAGATGCCCAGCGGCGCGCGGAGGCCCTCGACCGGGCGAAGAGAACCATCGCCCGGATATTCGGCATGGGAAAGGCGTCAAAGGATAAACCCGCCGCGATCCTCGACAACGCCCGGGAAGTCTACGAGGAGATATCCCGGGAGCTCGGTGACGGCAAAAGCGACCCGGAGGCCGATGAGTCGTAATATCCTTGTCCACCTCGCCTACGACGGCACCGACTTCAGGGGGTACCAGATCCAGGCAAAGGGCGAGCGCACCGTCCAGGGGGTCGTCGAGGCGGCATTAGCGCGTCTCCACGGCCATCCGGTGACCACCTGCGCCGCCGGCCGTACCGACTCCGGGGTCCACGCGGACGCCCAGTACATAAACTTCGAAACTGACCTCGACAACATCCCGGCAGAAACGTTCTACCTCGCCCTCAACCGTGAGCTGCCGCCGGACTGCAAGGGACAGTCGAGCCGGGAGGTGGAGGACTCTTTTCACGCCCGGTTCTCCGCCGTCGAGCGCGGCTACCGGTACTATACCCTCATAAGCGCCACACCTGTTCCGAAGTACCGCAACTACGCCCACCGGCTCTCATGGATGCCCGACCTCGACGCCCTCAATCAGGAGGCAGGTGAGCTTTTGGGGAGCCACGACTTTGCCCTGTTTGCCGCCGCCGGAGGAAGCGGCGAGTCAACGGTCCGGGAGGTGAGGGCGGCAACCTTTACCTGGGAGCCCCCATTCGTGGTATTCTCCATTCGAGCCAACGGCTTCCTCCGGAAGATGGTTCGCTCTGTCCTCGGTACCCTACTGGACCGGGAGGATCTCCGTCGCAGAGGCGCGGCGGCTCGCCACTCCATAACCGAGCTCCTCGAGATCGGGGACCGGCGTCTCGCGGGGCCGACCGCCCCGCCGGAGGGACTCTTTCTGACGGACGTACGCTACGATGTCTGACAATTTTGCGCGGCAGCTCTACGAGCTCATCGAGGATACCGAGGACCTCATCAGTCGCGGCTATCGCAGGAAGCGAACGCCCTTCGATCCTCTATACGCTGCTCCCGAGGCCTCTGCTGCTGTGGCCTCTGCTGCTGTGGCCGGGGACGGTGAGCCCTCCTCGACCCTCGCCGGGTCTGAGGATGGGTCGCGGCAGCTTTCGAGGGAACAGCGGCTTCGAAGAGTCGAGGCGCGGATCAGTAGCTGCACCGCATGTCGGCTCCATGAGGGCCGTAGCAGGGCGGTTGCGGGGATGGGAGTGCTCGACCCGGAGGTGATGGTTATCGGTGAGGGTCCCGGGGCGGAGGAGGACCGTCAAGGGCTCCCCTTTGTCGGGCCCGCCGGGCAGTACCTCGATAAGTGGCTCGAGGCGATCGGTCTCGACCGCAACACCAACGCCTACATCGCAAACGTGGTCAAGTGCCGTCCACCGAACAACCGGGATCCCCACCCCGATGAGGCGTCTACCTGTCTGCCCTACCTCGAGGAGCAGATCGCCCTGGTCCGGCCACGGGCGATCCTCGCGGTGGGACGGGTTGCCCTCCGTTTTCTGATCGGGGAAACCGCACCGATCGGCACAATCCACGGAAACCTCTACGAGTACCGTGGAATACCGCTGATGGCGACCTACCACCCGAGCGGGGTTCTTCGAAATCCGGAGTACCGGCGACCGGTCTGGGAGGATCTCAAGAAGCTGCGGGACCAGGTGCTGCGACCGAAAGCGGGGGAGTAGCCGGTGTCCGACCGGGTTCCCTCACAGCCTGAGCAGAGGTCGCCGGCACTCGAGGGCGGCCCGGCGCCGGCCCCCTATGTCGAGGTCGCCTTCAACCTTCCGGTGAAACAGACGTTTACCTATCGACAGCTCGCCGACAGCCCCGCAGAGGTCGGCATGCGAGTTACCGCGGAGTTCGGCCGTCGCGTCCTTGCCGGGGCGGTGGTGGCAACGAGAATTGAGCCGCCCCCGGGGGTGAGGGAGCTCAAAGCGGTGAGCAAGGTGATCGACTCCGCGCCGATCTTCGGGGACGCCGAGCTCACCCTCGCCCGCTGGCTCTCCCAGCTCTACCTCTGCTCCCTCGGAGAGGCTCTCGGGGTGATGCTTCCCGGGGCGAGGCAGGAGCGCGCCTTGCCCGACGCCGAAATTGCGGAGGCTCTCCCCCGGCCGGCGGGGTTTGACCTCTCCGAGGAGCAGTCCCGGGCGGTGGAGGCGATCTGCGCCGAGAGGGCGGGCTGGTCCTACCTCTACGGGATAACCGGTTCCGGAAAAACAGAGGTCTTTATCCGGGTCGCCGAAGCGACGGTCGCCGAGGGCCGGGGTGTTATCTATCTGGTCCCGGAGATCGCCCTCACCCATCAGCTCATCGAGAGCCTCTCCGCCCGGTTTCCGGGATCCGTGGCGGTACTGCACTCCGGCCTCACCCCGAGCCGGCGTCTATCCGAGTGGCAGCGGCTGCGCCGGGGAGAGGCGCGAGTTGCCCTCGGCGCGAGGAGCGCGGTCTTCGCCCCGGTGGACAATCTCGGGCTGATTATTGTCGACGAGGAGCACGAGGGCTCCTACAAGGCGGGTAACGCGCCGCGCTACCACGCGAGGCAGGTCGCCATGAAGCGGTGCAGGGACGCCTCGGCCCGGCTGCTTCTCGGATCGGCGACCCCCTCCCTCGAGGCGTGGCACCATATGGCCGAGGGGACGCTGCAGGAGTTCCGTCTGACCCGGCGTCTCTCAGGCGGCCATCTGCCGAGGACAACGGTGGTGGACCTGAAGCTCGAGGAGGGATTGCTCTCGAAGCGGTTGCTCACAAGCATCGAGGAGACCGTGAGCCGGGGCCGACAGGGCATTCTCTTTATGAATCGCCGCGGGTTTTCGAGCTTTTTCCACTGCCGCAGCTGCGGCTACGAGATGAACTGCGAACGCTGCTCGGCGACGATGACCTACCACAAGAGTCGCGGCAGGGCGGTCTGCCACTACTGCGGCTGGGAAACCTCCCCGGTCTCAGTCTGCCCCGACTGCGGCAGCCTCGATGTAGGCTACGCCGGCTTCGGCACCGAGCGGGTGGAGGAGGAGGTGGCGCGGCTGCTGCCCTCCCTGCGCCTCGCGAGGGTGGACTCGGACTCCACCCGGAAAAAGGGGAGTCTCCAGGAGATCTTTCGCGCCTTTTACGCCGGGGAGCTCGATCTGCTCCTTGGCACCCAGATGGTCTCAAAGGGGCTCAACTTTCCGGGGGTGCAACTTGTCGGGATCGTTGTCGCCGACACCGGGCTCAACATGCCGGACTTTCGCTCCGCCGAGCGCACCTTTGCCCAGATCCTGCAGGTCGCAGGTCGGGCGGGGCGGTTTGCCCCGGAGGGAGAGGTGATCATTCAGAGTTACAAGCCCGAGTCCAAGGCGGTCCGCCTCGCCGCGGCGGGGGACCTCGAGCGCTTTTACCGTGAGGAGCTCGCCGCCCGTCGGGAGCTCTCCTTTCCTCCCTTCTCCCGGCTGATTCGTCTCATTATCCGGGGGCGCAGTCGGGAGCTGGTTCGGCAGACCGCCGCCTCCCTCGCCTCGGATCTCGAGCAGCGCCTCGATGAGCCCCGTCGCCGGCTCTTCGGCCCGGCGCCCTGCGTCCTCGAGCGGGTCAACCGTAACTACCGGGAGCATATTCTTCTCCAGGGGAAAGAACTCGCATCGGTCCATCGCCCCCTGCGAGCCACCCTCGAGGCGGTGGCGATCCCCGCCTCCCTCCATCTGGAGATCGACGTCGACCCGGTGGCGCTGCTGTGAGGCGCCTCGTCGGGGATTGGAGAGTGGACAACTTCCGGTAAGGGTTAGTAGGATAGGGGCGATGCTCGAACTCGTATATGTCCCGGATGAGGTGCTCACGACCAAGGCGGCGGCGGTCAAGGAGATCGACGAACAGACGCGCCTGCTCGCCGGCCGGATGGTGGAGGCGGTGCAGTACCACGACGGGATAGGCCTCGCCGCACCGCAGATCAACGTCCTCAGCCGCATATTCGTGGTCTACCTGCGGGATGACAAACCCCGGGTCTTCATCAACCCCGAGATCCTCGGGACCTCCATGGAGGAGAGCGTGATCGAGGAGGGGTGTCTGAGCATCCCCGGGGTGTACGCCGAGGTCAAGCGGCCGGCGGCGGTGAGCGTCCAGGCGTTCAACGAGCGGGGACGCCCTTTCAGCCTCGAGGCCGACGGGATGCTCGCCCGGGTGATCCTCCATGAGTTCGACCATCTCAACGGCGTGCTCTTTACCGACCATCTCAGTGATGCGAAGCGCGAGCGTCTGATGAAGAAGTACAAGAAGCCGGTCTCATGAGAGTGCTGTACGCCGGCACCCCGGAGATCGCGGTTCCGGCGCTTCGGCTCCTCGCGGCGGCCCACACCGTCGTCGGTGTCCTCACCAATCCCGACCGGGGTAGCGGCCGGGGCAGAAAACCGCGCCCCTCACCGGTCAAGGAGCAGGCCGAGGCGCTCTCCCTCCCCCTCCTGCAGCCCCAGCGCCTCGACGCCGCGGCGAGGCAGGCGGTCGCAGCCCTGGAGCCGGAGCTTCTCGTCTGTGTCGCCTACGGGAAGATCTTCGGACCGAAGTTCCTCTCCCTCTTTCCCGCCGGGGGCATCAACCTCCATCCTTCGCTGCTGCCCAAGTACCGTGGCCCTGCTCCGATACCCGCGGCGATTCTCGCGGGGGAGGAGAAGACCGGCATTACCGTCCAGCGCCTTGCCCTGGAGATGGACGCCGGGGCTATCCTGCTTCAGCTCGAGCGTCCCCTCGAGGGTCGGGAGCGTGCCGGCGAGCTCACCGAATGGGCCGGAGAGGAGGGGGCGCGGATGATTGTCGAGGTGGTCGACGCTATCGAGGCGGGGGAGGCGAGAGAGGTGCCTCAGGAGGAGTCCCAGGCGAGCTACTGCTCCTTTCTCACCAAGGAGGAGAGCTGGATCGACTGGCGGGAGTCGGCGGAGAGGATCGACCGCATGATCCGCGCCTACACCCCCTGGCCCCTCGCCCGTACGAGATGGGAGGGGGAGCAGTTGATTATCCACGCCGGAGCGCCGGCCCCGGAGGCGCTCCACCGGGAGGTTCTCGAGCGGTTCACGGAAGAGCGGGGCGCCCCTGAGGCGGTTCCGGGTCGGGTGCTCGGTGTAGACAAGGATTTTGGAATTCTGATACAAACAGGCGGTGGCGCGCTCGGCGTAACCCGGTTGCAGGCCCCGGCCCGCAGGCCCATGGCATGGGACGCTTTTATCAACGGAAATCCCGAATTGATGTCGGCGTTACTCGGCGCGTCCAAGGAGTCCGAGAGGAAATGAATCTATTCTGGAGCCGCTTGAAAGACCTGGGCCCGAGGTACGACGACCAACCGGAGCACCGGTACTTCAAGATTACCGTTATTGCCCTCCTGGGCGTTGTCATTCTCACCTTTATCGCCGGTCTGACCACCTTTCTTCTCTCCCTCCGGGGAGCGGAGGAGACGATGGTCCCGGACGTGGAGAGGCTCGAGCTGGTAGACGCCCTTGTCGCTCTGCAGGACCGCAACCTCTTTCCCGAGGTGCAACAGCGCTACTTCTCCGACCCCACCTTGAAGGGGCGGGTGGTGCAGCAGGAGCCGGCCCCGGGAACGTCGGTGCGAGCGGGTAAGCGTATCAATCTCGTGGTGAGCCAGGGGGCGGTGGTCGATACCGTCGGCGAGTACATCGGCCGGGATCTCGACGATGTTCGAAACGAGTTGCGCACCCTCTTTTCCTCCTTTGACGCGTTGCTGACCATTGACAACGTGAGCTACGTCTACGACGCCTCCGAGGCGGGAACGATTATAGAGCAGTCCCCGGAGGCGGGAATGGAACTCAGCGGTCCGACGGAACTCGATTTTGTTGTGAGCCGCGGCCCCGAGGCGCTGCGGGAGGAGCTTGACTCCTACGTCGGGCTCTCCTGGCAGGAGGTGTTGCCGGCCCTTGCCCGCGCGGACATCCCCTTCACCTTTTCCATCACCAATGATCCCGCGGTGACCGGAGAAAACCCGCCGGGGACGGTTGTCGGACAAGCTCCGGAACCGGGGACTCAGGTCGCAGCGGGGACCAATGTTCAACTGACAATGACTCCAGGGGAGGCGTCGGAGGAGCAGAACGTCTTCGGACTCTTTGACAGAGTGCTGCCGAACTACGCGGTGGGTGTCAATCTCTCCCTCGTGGCGGTCCGTCCCGAGGGTGATGAGGTTGTCCTGTTTTCCATGGTCCATCCGGGCGGACGGATTTCGGTTCCCTACGACGAACCTGCGGGAACGACCCTTGTCCTCTACCGCTTCGATACCGAGGTGGTTCGGACCGTGGTTCTCACAGCGGACGAACAAGATTAGTGCGCGCCGGATTGTAGGAGGTTGGTTTTGTATTCTCCCGTTGACCCAAAGGTGAGCTTTCCCGCCATGGAGGAGAATGTCCTCAAGTTCTGGGAAGAGAACCGGGTGTTTGAGCGATCTGTCGAGCAGCGACACGGTAGCGAGAGCTTTGTTTTCTATGACGGCCCTCCCTTTGCGACCGGTCTGCCCCACTTTGGTCACTTCGTTCCAGGGACGATAAAGGACATCATTCCGCGCTACCAGACGATGAAGGGCAAGCGGGTTGAGCGTCGCTTCGGCTGGGACTGTCACGGTCTGCCGGTAGAGTACGAGATGGAGAAGGAGCTCGGGATCTCCGGCAAGAGCGAGATCGAGTCCTACGGCGTGGCAAAGTTCAACGAGGCGTGCCGCTCGATCGTGCTTCGCTTTACCGATGAGTGGCGGCGGATCGTCACCCGCCTCGGCCGCTGGGTCGACTTCGATAACGATTACAAGACGATGGACCCGGACTACATGGAGTCGATCTGGTGGGTCTTCAAGCGGCTCTACGAGAAGGGGCTCATCTACGAGGGGCACTACATTCTCCCCTACAGTCCTGCTCTCGCCACTCCGCTATCCAACTTCGAGGTCAATCTCGGGGGATACAAAGAGGTTCACGACCCGGCGATTACCGTAAAGTTTAGCGTGAAGGGGGAGGTGGACACCCATATTCTCGCCTGGACCACCACTCCCTGGACCCTCCCGAGTAACCTCGGCCTCGCGGTGGGACCGCAGATCGACTACGTAAAAGTCCAGGATGGAAACAGCCGTTTTATCCTCGCCCGCAGCCGCCTCGGGGCGTACTACAAGTCCGAGGAGGACTACGAAATCCTCGAATCCTTTCCCGGCACCAAGCTCGAGGGGATCGAGTACGAGCCGCTGTTTCCCTATTTCCAGGAGCTCGCCTCCGAAGGCGCCTTCCGGGTCCACCTCGCCGACTACGTCACCACCGAGGATGGAACCGGCATTGTCCACATCGCCCCGGGCTTCGGTGAGGAGGACTACAACGTACTCAAGGAATCGGGCCTGCCGGTTCTCGTTCCCATCGACCCGGAAGCACGCTTTACCGGTGAGATCCCCGACTATGAGGGGCTCTACGTAAAGGACGCGGACAAGGAGATCATCAAGGACCTCAAGGAGCGGGGCGCTCTGGTAAAACGGGAGAACTACCTTCACCCGTATCCCCACTGCTACCGGACCAAGAAGCCTCTCATCTACCGGGCGATCTCCTCCTGGTTCGTGGACATCGAGAAGGTGAAGTCGGCGATGCTCCAGGCGAACAATCAGATCAACTGGGTACCAAACCACCTGCAGCAGGGGCGTTTCGGCAAGTGGCTCGAGGGCGCCCGGGACTGGGCGATCAGCCGCAACCGGTTCTGGGGTAACCCGATCCCGGTCTGGAAGTGCGACGGGAGCGACTACATCGAGGTGATCGGCTCGAGGGAAGAGCTCGAGGCGAAAAGCGGTAAGCGCGTCGAGGATCTGCACAAGCACTTTGTTGACGAGATCACCTGGCCCTCTCCCGACGGCAAGGGAACGATGCGCCGGGTACCGGAGGTCCTCGACTGCTGGTTCGAGTCCGGGGCGATGCCCTACGCCCAGAGCCACTACCCGATAGAGAACAAGGAGCAGTTTGAGAGCAACTTTCCCGCCGATTTTATCTGCGAGGGCCTCGATCAGACGCGGGGCTGGTTTTACACCCTTACGGTCCTCGCCGCGGCGCTCTTTGAGAAGCCCGCCTTCGAGAACGTCGTGGTAAACGGGCTGGTTCTCGCCGCCGACGGAAAGAAGATGAGCAAGAGCGAGCGCAACTACACCGATCCCGAAGAGGTGATCAACGAGTTCGGTGCAGACGCCCTTCGGCTCTTTCTCATGAACTCCACGGTCGTAAAGGCGGAGGACCTCAAGTACTCCGACGACGGGGTCCGGGAGGTTCTCAAGACGGTGCTCATTCCCCTCTGGAACGCCTACAGTTTCTTTGTAACCTACGCCAATATTGACGAGGTGGAGCCGACCGGCGCCCCGGAAGACCCGGGTAATCCCCTCGACCGATGGATCCTCTCCGAGGTGGAGCGCCTCGTCGCCGACGTGACCAGCTATCTCGACGCCTACGACATGCAGAGGGCGATCGACCCGGTGGTCGACTTTATCGACCTGCTCAACAACTGGTACATCCGCCGCTCCCGCCGCCGATTCTGGAAGAGCGAAAACGACAGTGACAAGAGACAGGCGTACGAAACCCTCTACGCGGTGCTCCTCAAGCTCACCACCGTGGCGGCGCCGATCATCCCCTTTGTTACCGAGGAGATCTATCGCAATCTGCGAAAAGAGGGCGATCCCGAGTCGGTCCACCTCTGCGACTACCCGGTAAGCCGGGAGGCGCTCAGGGACTTTGAGCTCGAGCAGAAGATGGCGACTACCCGAAAGGCGGTCAGCATGGGCAGGGCGATCCGGAGCCTGCACAACCTCAAGATCCGCCAGCCCCTCCAGGCGATCCATCTGGTTACCCGGGACGAGCAGGAACGACGGATCCTCCGGGAGATGGAGGACATGATCCGGGAAGAGCTCAACGTCAAAGAGGTGATCTTCCGGGAAAACGAGGAGGAGCTCGTCGAGTATCAGGCGAAGCCGAACTACCGTATCCTCGGAAAGGCGCTGGGCAAGGATATGAAGCAGGCGAAAGAGCGAATCGAGGCACTCTCGCCCGGGGAGATCCAGACCCTCCTGGAGGGCGGCACCCTCAATCTTGACCTCGACGGGCGGAGTTTCGACATTACCAGCGAGAGCATCGAGGTTCAGCGCAGGGAGAAGCACAATCTCAAAGTCCTGAACGAGGCGTCCCTTACCGTTGCCCTGGACCCGGAAATCTCCGAGGAGCTCAAAAAGGAGGGGCTGGTTCGCGATTTGATCCGCCTGGTACAGAACCTGCGCAAGGAGACCGGCCTGGAGGTCTCCGACCGGATCGCCCTCTACCTCGATGCGGGGCCGGAGCTTGCGGGAGCGGTGGAGATGTTCGAGGATTACCTCGCCAGTGAGACCCTCGCGGAAAAGGTACACCGGGAACCGGGAGAAGGAGCCGAAACCTATGAGATCGGTGGAGAGGACGTACGACTCGCCCTCGAGCGCGTCGGCTAAACTACTTCCGGTAGCGCTGCTGATTCTTCTGGTCGCCGGGTGCGCAACGGTTCCCGACCGCGAGCCGGAGGAGCTCGCATCGCTCATACCGGAGGAACACAGCGGTTTTTTGTCAATCGCTCCCGGGGAGGAGCGGTTTCTCTCCCAGACCCTTCTTGGCGCCTTCGGGGTAAACGAGAGCGACGCGCAGCGGATCGTATCGAGGAGTGAGCGCGCC
>JBKHDM010000039.1:0-27144 GCA_046541355.1 Spirochaetaceae bacterium | reverse complement strand
GGGGCGGGCGATCCGCCCGGGGCGCCGGGGCGTGCAGTCGGCCGAGCCCTGGGGGCGTGCAGTCGGCCCTCAGCCTTCCGAAGGCGGATTCTCCTTAAGGGCGAGAAAACCGAAGATACTGAAGTGCATGGAGAGCACATCGTCGATCTCGAGAATCCGGTCGCCAAGGGTGGTCACCGCGGCGTGAGACTCCGGAGTCAGCAGCCGCTCGAGCGCTCCCCGGAGGTAGTTGTCGATCGTCTCGTCGATCGCTTCGACCCGCTGTTCCCAGTCCTCCTCGCCAAAGATCTCGAGAAACAGGGTGGTTACCCGGGCCATCATCGCGGTGTTTCCCCGGCAGTACCGGTGGGTCCAGATGGAGAACGCCTTCATCAGATCCCTCGAGCACTCCCCGAGGCTCCCGGGACGTCCATCCTCCTCCCAGAGCACCCTGTTCGCCGAGAGGGTGCGGGCAGGCTTCATAACCTCCACAGCCAGCCCCTCCGCCCCCATACCGGGTTCCTCGTAGTTGTTGGTACTGGCCACCAGTTTGATTCCGAAGAGGGGCTGGTATCCCTCGGGTATCATCTTTTGACTCGGACCGATCCAGAACCGGTCGAGCCAAGCTTCAGTTTCGGGTCTCATAGAAATCCTTTCGTTGTTGTTTCTGCCGGACTTACAGGCGTCCGGCTTCGATAATCCGCTGAAGAAACTGCCGGGTTCGCGGGTGTTCGGGCGCGGAGAAGAGCTTCTGCGGCGCGTCCTCCTCGCAGATCGTCCCACCGTCGAGAAAGCAGACCCGGTCGGCTATATCCCGGGCGAAGCTCATCTCATGGGTTACAACCACCATCGTCATACCTCGACTCTTGAGATCCCGGATCACCTGGAGCACCCCGCCGATGAGCTCAGGGTCGAGGGCCGCGGTTATCTCGTCGAGCAGAAGCACATCGGGCCGGGTCGCCATCGCCCGGATGATCGCCACCCGCTGCTGCTGCCCCCCGGAGAGCTGTTCGGGATAGGAAGCAGCAAATCCATCGAGTCCGAAGAGCTCGAGGAGCTCCCGGGCATGGGTCTCGCTCGCCTCACGGCTCTCGCCGTGAACCTTTCGGGGAGCCAGGGTGATGTTATCGAGAACGCTCATGTGGGGAAAGAGGTTGTACGCCTGAAAGACGATCCCCACCCGCTTATGCAGCCCGTTCCTGCCGAGAGCGGGGTCGTGTATCGAGGTGTCATCGATGTAGATCTCCCCGCCCTCGAACTCAACCAGATCGGTGACACACCGCAGGAGGGTCGACTTTCCCGAACCCGAGGCGCCGATGAGGCAGACTACTTCGTGGGGTGCAACCGCGAGGCTCACATCGTCGAGAACGATCTTCTCGCCGAACTGCTTGGTCAGGTGTTCGATTCGCAGTCGTTTATTACTCATAGCATCTTCTGGAGCCGCCGCTCCCGGTCCTTTCTGGAAACGTGGTCGGTAAAACGAGCCATCGGAATCGTCGCAAGCAGAAAAAGCGCGGCCGCGGCGATCAGGGAGGAGTAGTTAAAGGTTCGAGCGGTAAAAATCTGAGCCTCCCGTACCGCGTCCCGGACACCAATCACGCTCAGGAGAGCGACGTCCTTCTGAAGGGCCACCGCGAGATTCAGGAGGGAGGGGACGACGTTCCGGATCGCCTGTGGAAGTATTGCGTAGCGGAGACTCTGCCACTGGGAGAGGCCGAGGGCCTTTGCCGCCGCCCCCTGACCGTGGTGAACCGCCTCCATACCGGAGCGGTAGACCTCCGCCGCATAGGCCGAGTAGGTGAGCACCAGGGCGACACCGCCCCAGAAGAGGCTGCTCCTCGGAAGGCCCGGCAGCTGCAGGGCGGGTATCCCGAAGCCGAACAGAAGCACCATCAGCAGGGAGGGAAGCCCCCGGAGCAGGTCGATGTAGATTACCGTAAACAGCCGCAGCGGCGTGGCCCAGGGACCGTGGAGGGAGCGGAAGATCGCAAGCGCAAGCGCCCAGAGCGCTATCGCCAGAAGCGATACCGCCCAGACCGCCATGTTTATCCCGAAACCCCGGAGCACCGAGGGAAACACGTCGATTATCGCCTGGAGGCTGAAGAACTGCGCTTTGATCCGGGGCCACTGCTCCGCGCGCACCACAAGCTGCTGGAGCAGCAAAAAGACCACGATTACCGTGGTCACACTGATTATGCCCGGCAGGTACCTGTCACGAAAGCGCAGCGTCCTCCCGGCCTTTCCGGCCGGGAGTCGACGCTGTGAACTCAATCGGAAATCTCCTGGATCGACTCGCCGCCGACGAGGTACTCCTGGCGCAGATCCTCTACGACTCCGCGATCGATGATCGCCTCGAGCGCGTCATTTACCCAGGGCACGATCGGGTTACCCTCTTCAAAGACCAGACCGTGACCGAGATCGTTCGGGTCCGCCGGGAGGGTTGCAACGATCTGCGCTTCCGGCACCTGAACCGCCGTGGCAAAGAGCGCTGTCGGGACCGCCTGGGTCGTCGCGTCGATCTGTCCACCGAGAAGAGCCTGGAAGGTTCCCACCTGATCGTCGAAGACCGCCACCTCATCAGCACCGATACGGTTCTCGATGTAGTCGAGGTCGGTTGTACCGATGGTTGCACCCCACCGCGCTTCCCGCAGCTCCTCGAAACTGGTGGCATCAGCTACCGGACTGTCCGGAAGGGCGACGACCGCCTTGGAGGGCTGGTAGTAGACAATGGAGAAATCGACAAACTCATCCCGCGCTTCGGTTACCGAGTACTGCTGGATGTTGAAATCATACGGCTTCGGCCCCGGGGCGATACCCTCGTCAAAGGTGACCCGGACCCAGACGACATCCTCGGAATCAAACCCCATCTCCGCGGCGAGTGCATAGACAATACCGTTCTCGAACCCCTCGCCCCCGGCTGGATCGTCATCGAGCATCCAGGGCGGAAAGACCGGTTCACCCGTGGCCACGGTGAGCCGACCAGGCTGGTGGAGCCTCGGGTCCTCAGGCGTGCGCTCGAGGGAGGCACGCTCCTCACCCATCGGCTCCGCCTCTTCCGCCTCACCCTGTCCGCCGGCGAACAACGCACCTGCGCCGGCGAGCAGCAGCACAACTGCAAGCAGCACTCCTCGTCGAATCATACAGCCCCCTTTCCGGAGCCCCCGGTCCGTCGGGCGCTCCCTTGTATTATGATTGTATGAAGGTAGGTGACAAGGCGCGGGCAGGTCAATAAAGGCAGTCGCCCCGGGCCATCGGGACAGGTCACACTGATTGTATGAAACGTATCAAGAAGCGTGTTGGTAGATCGCTCCAAGATACTATGAAGCAACGACTTATCCTCGAGTTATCCTCGAGAACGGTTATTTATGGTGTAAACCTTTCCTCAGAAAGGAGTTAGTCTCGTTTTACCAACACGCTTCTCGATACTTAGGATTGTATGGGGTGCACCTGACGTCCCCGAGCCTCCCCGTGCTACCTTAAGACCAGATGGAACGAAGAAACCCTCGAGAATTACTCGATTTCAGCGGCAGGACGGTTCTGGTCACCGGAGGCGGGACCGGCATCGGAGCCGCCACGGTCCGCCGGTTCGCCGAGGCGGGTGCGGCGGTGGCGGTCCACTACAACCGGAGCAGGGAGGCAGCCGAGGCTCTCGCAGCGTACGCCCGCTCCCGGGGCGTTGAGGCGCGGGCGCTCCAGGCGGACCTTACGGTGGAGGCGGAGGTAGGACGACTCTTCCGGGAGGTCGAAGGAAAGCTCGCCGCGCCGGACATCCTTATCAACAACGCCGGAATCTACCCTCTCGAGAGGCTCTCGGAGATGAGTCTCGACAGCTGGGAGGCTATGATGGCGGCAAACCTGCGATCGGTGTTTCTCTGTACCCGGGAGGCAGCACGATCGATGGCCGGGGACGGCGAGCGGGATCGCTCGATTATCAATATAGCGAGTATCGAGGGAATCCAGCCGGCACCGATGCACAGCCACTACAACGCCTCCAAAGGAGGCGTGATCACCTACACCAAGGCGTCGGCCCTCGAGCTCGCCCCGATCAGGGTCAACGCGATCTCCCCGGGCCTCATCCGGCGGGAGGGGATCGAGGAGGGGTGGCCCGAGGGCGTCAAGCGGTGGCGGGAGGCGTGCCTCCTCGGAGAGCTCGGCGCACCGGAGGATGTCGCGGACGCGGCGCTTTTTCTCTCCTCCCCCGGGGCGGCGTGGATCACCGGACAGAATCTCTGCGTCGACGGCGGTATCACCGCCCGACCGCTCTTTTAGAGGAGAAGCTCATGAGGCGGCCCACCCCGGAACAGATCGTAGAGCTCCTCGATCTCCAACCCCTCCCGGAGGAGGGGGGATACTTCAGGCAGAGCTTTCTCTCAGACCAGGTGATCCCCGAGGGGGTCCTCGGGGAGCGCTACCGGGAGGCGAAACCGGCGCTCACCGCAATCTACTACCTCATTACCTCCGAGGGAGCGGGATTCTCCGCAATGCACCGGTTGCCGACAGCCGAGATCTTCCACTTCTACCTCGGCGATCCGGTGGAGACCCTTCTGCTCTATCCCGGAGGGGAGAGCCGCACCGTCCGCCTCGGTCCGGACATTCTCGCCGGTGAAAAGCTGCAGTTTACCGTTCCTCCGGATGTCTGGCAGGGCAGCGCCCTCCTTCCGGGGGGAGAGTTCGCGCTCCTCGGAACAACCATGGCCCCCGGATACACTCAGTCGGACTTTTGCCTCGGGGTGAGGGAGGAGCTCATCGACCGGTGGCCCCGGGAAACCGAGCGGATCACCGCCCTCACCCGACAGTAGGCGACCGTCTCCCGGCCCCACGGTTGTAAAGACACCGGCCCACGCGTTACTACTCGGATCGGAGGTGTCGCCCCGGCCCCACGATTGTAAAGACACCGGAGGTCCGCTATTGACCCGGTATCTGCGACTGCATAGTCTTGGCTGCAAACTCCTTGCCCCGGGCAGTAGGGCAGGTGGGAGGAGCGTTGGTATGTGGAGTGACCGGGACCCGGAGGGACGGATGGGCGAGGCGGAGGACCTCGCCCGGCGGGGGGGAGAGCAGATCCTCGAGAAGCTCGGTATCGAGGGGGCCGACGCTCTGTTCGTCATGGGCTCAGGGTGGAAGGAAGCGGCCGACGCTCTCGGCCCTGCTTCCTCGGAGATACCGATGGCCGGGCTCCCCGGGTTCATCCCTCCCACAGCCCTCGGCCACGGCGGTACTATCCGGGCTGTCTCCTCCCCTTCCGGCACAATCCTCATCTACTTTGGAAGAACCCATCTCTACGAGGGCTACGGTCCCCTCGCTGTTGGCCACGGTGTCCGCGCCGCGGTCGCCGCGGGGGTGAGGACAGTTGTTCTCACCAACGCCTGTGGCGGGATCAACCCGGAGCTCGAGGTGGGTAAACCGGTGCTCATCTCGGACCACATCAACGTTACCGGCCGCACGCCCCTGCTCGGCCCACGATTTATCGACATGACCTACACCTACTCCCCCCGACTCCGGGAGCAGGTTCGCATCGCAAACCCGGAGATTCGGGAGGGGGTCTACGCCGGCTGGTACGGACCGGCCTTTGAGACACCTTCAGAGATCCGGATGATGGAGCGCCTCGGGGCGGACATGGTCGGCATGTCGACGGTCATCGAGGCGATCGCCGCCCGGGCCGCCGGGGCGGAGGTGCTCGGTATTTCCCTGGTTACAAACCGGGCGGCGGGGATGGCGGGAAAAAAACTCTCCGGCGAGGAGGTGGTGGAGATCGCGACCGCGGCGATCCCGAGACTTCGACCACTGCTTGCGACGGTAGTTCCTCTTGTTCTCCCGAAGTGAAATGTTGATACGTTTTCGAAGGTTGGTTGTTGCATTCTTACGTTTTTGTCGTATATTTGGGGAGACAATGAGGGACGCCGGCGGTTTGGTCCTCGATCGTGAGGAACCAAGCGGTGGTGGTGCAAGCAGTTAGCTTGAAAACCGAAGAAGCAAGGGCGGACTGGCACCCTCCTTGCATTGTATTGGGCCGTACAGACCATCGCATAAGGAGGAGTCGAATGGTTTCGCACATGTTTTCAGGGAGAGCCAGGATAGCTCTCGCAATTCTCGTCGCTATCATGCTCCTTGTTCCCGCAGCAGGGCTCTTCGCCTCCGGGTCTGCGGAAGAGGGAGAGGAGAGCGGCGGAAGTGCCGCGGTTGTGTTCGGTCGTGGCGGGCTCGGGGACGAGTCCTTCAACGACGCAGCGTTTCGTGGTCTCCAGCGGGCCGGGGAGGAGCTCGGCATCTCCTTTGACTACGCAGAGCCTCAGGCGGTTGCCGAGTTCGAGCCGCTTCTCACCCAGTTTGCCGCCCAGGGCGGCTACGACCTGATCATCTCAATCGGATTCGAGCAGGGCGAGGCGCTCGGGGCGGTTGCCCAGGAGTTCCCGGAGCAACAGTTCGCCATCATCGACACCGTCGTGGATCAGCCCAACGTCGCCTCCTACGTCTATGAGGAGCAGGAACGAGGGTTTATGATGGGAGCGGTCGCCGCCCTCACCACCCTCGACGCCGACGACCCGATGACCAACGACCTGCCGCGAATCTCGGTGATCGGCGGCGTCCAGAGCCCGCTCATCGACGCGAACATCGCAGGCTTCTACGCCGGCGCCGAGTTCATCGACAGTGAGATCGAGGTTTCCCACGCCTATGTCGGAAGCTGGGCCGACCCCGCCCGGGGCAAGGAGATCGCTATTTCGATGATCGAGAACGGCTCCGACGTTGTCTGGGGAGCCGCCGGCCGCTCAGGTCTCGGTGTCCTCGACGCGGCGATGGAGCAAGGGGTCTACGGGATCGGCTCCGACTCCGACCAGAGTAGTGTCGCCCCGGATCACGTCCTGACCAACGGGATGAAGCTCGTCGACGAGACGGTGTTTATCGCCATTCAGCAGACGGTCAACGGCGAGTTCCAGGGGGGACTCAACCGCCTCGGTGTGGCAGAGGGCGCTCTCGGGTACACCGACAGCCTTCTGGCGGAGGAGACCCTCGAGCGGATGGAAGAGGTAACGGCGGCGATCGTCAACAACGAAGTTGATATCCCCACCACCCTCGACTGAGCAGGAGATCAAGGTTACCGGGCTCCCGAGGGGGCCCGGCGGCTACACTCCATGAACGTAGTTGAGCTACACGGGATTACCAAGCGCTTCGGCGCCGTTACCGCGAATGACGACGTTTCACTCTCGGTACGGTCGGCGGAGGTCCACTCACTCCTCGGGGAGAACGGCGCGGGAAAGACAACCCTGATGAAGATCCTCTTCGGTCTCCACCGGGCGGATTCCGGGTCTATTCTGCTGCGGGGGGAGAGGTCGGATATTCGTCGTCCCAACGATGCGATCAATCTCGGTATCGGCATGGTCCACCAGCACTTCATGCTCGTACCGAGACTTACGGTCGCCGAAAACGTGGTCGCCGGCAGTGAGGTAGTCCGTCGAGGCCTCCTCGATATGGCCGGGGCAAACGAGCGAGTCGCCGAACTCGCCGAACGTTTCCATCTCAAGGTCTCTCCCCGGGCCAGGGTCGAGGATATCTCGGTCGGCGAGCAGCAGCGGGTCGAGATCCTCAAAGCTCTCTACCGGGAGGCTGAAATCCTCATCCTTGATGAGCCGACGGCGGTACTCACTCCTCAGGAGACCGAGGACCTCTTTGGGATCATTCGTCGCCTGACCGAGGACGGCCGGACGATCATCTTTATCACCCACAAGTTGCGGGAGACGATGGCGATATCCGACCGGGTGACGGTCCTGAGGGACGGCCGTGTCGTCGACACCGTAACTACCTCGGAAACCTCCCCCGCCGAGCTCGCCCGGATGATGGTCGGCCGGGAGGTACTTCTCCGGGTGGAGCGTCCACCGGGGGAGGCGGGAGAGCCTATCCTGGAGGTTGAGGGCGTTTCGGTCCACCGGGACCACTCACCGGGACTTCAGGAGCTCTCCTTTACCCTCAGGGCGGGGGAAATCCTCGGTATAGCCGGGGTCGAAGGCAACGGGCAGCTCGAGCTCGAGGAGGCGATTGCCGGCCTCAGCCGGGACTACGAGGGAACCATACGTCTGGCAGGCTCCCCCCTGACCGGCGGACCTGACCAACGGCGCAACGCCGGCCTCGCCCATATCCCCTCGGACCGCCTTAGACGGGGGCTGGTCAAAAACTTCTCCCTCGCCTGGAACCTCATTCTCGGCTCCCAGTGGCGCCCTCCCTTTGCCCTGCGCGGCATACTCCGACTCGGCGCCATTTTCGACTCCGCCCGCGCCCTCGTCTCGGATTTCGATATCCGCAGCTCCGGTGTCCAGGCAAACGTCGAGTCCCTCTCCGGAGGAAACCAGCAGAAGCTCATCGTCGCCCGGGAGTTCAGCCGCGAGCCGGTAGTGGTCCTCGCCTGCCAGCCCACCCGGGGTGTGGATGTCGGGGCGATCGAGTACATTCACCGCAGGCTTCTCGAGCTTCGCAGCGAGGGCAAGGGCGTCCTGCTCATCTCCGCGGAGCTCGATGAGATCAGGGCGCTGAGCGACAGGATTCTTGTGCTCTACGAGGGAAGCATCGTCGCCGAGCGGGAGGCTGACTCCGGTGAGGCCGAGCTCGGCCTTCTGATGGCCGGCCACCGGGAGCCCGCGGTATGAGTGAGGCAAAAAAAGGCGGCAAGACCTCCCGAGTTCCCGCGCCCCTCCGGGCCGCCCTCGCGGAGTTAGGCTACTCCACCCTGGCCATCACCCTCGCCCTCGCCATCGGGGCGGTGCTCATAGTCGCCTTCGGGTACGATGTCGGCCGCGCCCTCGCAAGCCTCTTTCAGGGCTCCTTCGGGTCGGTCTACGCTCTGTCACAAACCGTGCTTCGCACCACTCCCCTCGTCTTTGCGGGGCTCGCGGTGGCGGTCCCCTTCCGGTCGGGGCTCTTTAACATCGGTGCCGAGGGTCAGCTCTACTGGGGCGCCCTCGCCACGGCCCTCACGGCGCTGCTTTTCTCCTCGGTTGCAACACCAATCGCCATAGCGTTGTCGCTTCTGGCAGGGGCGGCGGCGGGAGGACTCTGGGGGTCGATCCCCGGAGCTCTCAAGGCGAGGACCGGCGCCCATGAGGTGATAACAAGCATCATGCTCAACGCCGTCGCGATCCTCGCAACCACTCACCTGACGGCCAACTACTTCAAGGCGCCTGGCGCCGTAGACCAGACCGAGCGGATAGCAGAGAGCGCTCAGATTCCCGGGATCCTCGGTGGCGAGATATCCGCGGGCCTCCTGATAGCGCTTTTGGCGGTAGCGGTGATGCACCTGTTCTTTGCAAAGACATCGATCGGTTACGATTTCCGGGCGGTCGGTCTCAACGCTCCCGCGGCGGAGTACGGTGGGGTGCGCAGCGGCGGGATTCAGGTTCTCGCGCTCTCCATCGGCGGGGCAATGGCGGGGGTCGCCGGGGGCGTGGTGGTCCTCGCACAGATCAACCGGTTTGTCAGCGCCTTCTCCCCGGGCTACGGCTTTACCGGAATCGCCGTCGCCGTCCTCGGCCGAGGCAAGCCGTGGGGCGTGCTCCTCGCGGCCTTGCTCTTCGGCGCCCTGGAGACCGGGGGCATGTCGATGCAGCTCTTTGCCCGGATTCCGAGCGACCTCACCACGGTTGTTCAGGGCCTGGTGATCCTCCTCGTGGCAGCCCCGGCGATGCTCAGAGCGTTGACGGCGGTTCGTTTCGGGAAAAGGAGAAACGTCGGTGCTTTCTGAGATCCTCGCTATGATCTTCGATCTTCGAACCCTCAACGCCGCGATTCGCCTCTCGACACCGATCGCTCTGGCAGCTCTTGGAGGAGCGTTCTCCGAGCGCGCGGGAGTAATCAACATCGGTCTGGAGGGAATGCTTTTGACAGGCGCCTTTGCCGGTGCCCTCGGGAGCTTTCTTACCGGCAGCGCCCTCGTCGGCCTGCTGCTGGCGGTTGTCGCCGGGGCGGGGATGGCGGTGGTCCTGTCGGTCTTTACAGTCGAGTTCCAGGCGAACCACGTGGTCGCCGGGGTCGGCATAAATATCTTTGCCGCCGGTATGACGACCTGGCTCATGCAGGTGGTGTGGGAATCCCGGGGTACGACCCCGGCAGTGCCGAGGCTCACGGTTGTCTCAATCCCCGTGATCAGAGACATACCTCTTCTCGGACCGGTAATCGGCGTTCAGTCTCCCTTTGTCTACCTGATGCTCGCCCTCATCATCGGTGGCTGGGTGTTACTGTACAAAACACCCCTCGGCTTGCGTATCCGCATGACCGGGGAAAACCCCGAAGCCGCCGACACCCTCGGCATCAACGTCCGGATGATAAAGCACTTCAGCGTCATCCTCGGGGGCGCCCTCTGCGGGATCGGCGGCGCCTATCTCTCCATCGGAAGCCTCGGTCGGTTCAGCAACGGCATGAGCGCGGGCCGCGGCTTTATGGGACTTGCCGCGAACATCTTTGGCCAGTGGAACCCGATCGGCGGGTTGGGTGCGAGTATGCTCTTCTCCTATGCCGACGCGGTCCAGATCCGGCTCCAGGGGCTCGATATCGCCCTGCCCCACAACATCATTCAGATGATCCCCTACATCCTTACGATAATCGTCCTCGCCGGCGGCATGGTCCGCTCCCGCCCTCCCGCCGCCCTGGGAAACAACTACCGCTCCGGCGCCGTCGCCGGCCGATAAGAGCCGTAGGGGGAGGGAAAGCTGGTGCGGGTAACCAGTGCGAGGGCGTCGGTGAGCCGGTCAACCGCGAATCGTCTTCTCCGCCGAGCGATGAAGCTCCTCGATCTTGCTGTATCGGTCAGGCTGACCCGGGGCGGTCCGGGCGAGGGCGAGGAGGTAGTCGTTAAAACGCAACAGAGCCTCCCGCTCCCGGTCATCCTCAGCAGACTCACCAATTTCCGAGACTCCCCGAAAGAGGCGACTGATTACATTGGTGTGGCCGGCAGACTCCTCCGCCAGGGGGTAGAGGACCATCGAGACGAGGACATCAAAGTCGATAGGGTGGGTGATCACCCGGAGAACTCCGCTTTTGTCATAACGGTAGGGGGAGGGAAAGCTGGTGCGGGTAACCAGTGCGAGGGCGTCGGTGAGCCGGTCAATGCAGCGCATCGCCGTAAAGGTGTCGGTGACTGCCGGGGAGAGCGCCCTGATCGCGATCTCGAGGAGCTGGTCAAAGACGAAAGCGACATCCTGCTGTACGGTTCGTTCGATCCCGAGGACAAAGACATCGGAGAGCTGCCGGAGCACCGAGTCGGTAACGTGTTCCACCGGCCGCACCATCGCCACCACCACACGCTGAGGCACAAAGTCTCCAGGCCGCTTTTTCATAAAGACCTGGAGATCGTGCCGGCTGCACAGGCGCATGAGCTTGTTCGAGTCCACTGCCTGCACGTAGCCCGAGGCGGGGAGTCGTAGCTCCCGGGCGTCGTCCCAGGCGCCCTCGGAGCGATCGGGCAGGTCGCCTTCGCTGTTGTTTCGACCCCACTCCTCTCTCCCTTCGTTATTCCGTATCGCCTCTGAGCGATCAATACCGATCGTCTTGGGGTAGAGCTTTCCTACCGAGCTCATCAACTCCTCGCTCACCCTCGCAATCACCCGGTCCTTCTGGATCGAGACCGCCGAGTGGTGGATAAAGAAGATGAGAACTCCCACGCTTACCACCGTCAGCAGGAGGGCGATGAGTACCGATATCCCCGAGGGCAGGGGCCCATCGCCTACCCGTCTGAGAAGGAGCAGAACGTAGACAAAGGTGCCGAGAAAGGTGCCAAAGACGAACTGGTTGCCCCGGTCTCGTATAAACTTTCGCAGTAGTCGCGGTCCGAGCTGCCCCGAGGCGAGCTGGAGGGCGACAATAATTATGGAAAAGGCGGTGGTGGCGACGGTTATCATGCTGCTTGCAACCATACCGAGAAGATCCCTGAGGCCCTGGGCCCCGAGGGGAACCGCCCTCCTGAACATCGGCAGGTCGAAGTAGTCTCCGAGCTCCCCAACCAAAAGAGAGAGCAAGGCGCCACCAACGGTCATGAGGGTCGGAATAAACCAGAAGCTGTGTCTCAGGCTGGAACGGATTTTGCCGAGGCGGGCACGCATTGGGTTAAGGTCGCTACCCCCACCCCCCTCCCGTCAACCCAGGGCGTGATACCCCAGTGGTCGCCGCCACCCTCCCGGGGGTGCTGCAGCGGCTTGCCGGGGAGTTGGAGCGCCACCATCGCTCCGAGGCGCAGTGAAAACCCGATGACAGACGACCCCTGGATCAGGCATACTCATCCCCTGATGAGCTCCAAGAAGCTGTGCAAATGGTCGAAAAAACAGATCGAGAAACATATGGCCGAGCTCAGAGAGCAGCTCGAGACCCCCACCTACGTCTGCGTAAAGTGCGCCCGGGCGGCCAACGACAAAAAGCTCCTCTGCAAGGCGATCCAGATCGCAGCGGAGAAATAGCACTGCCCGCAGGCGGCGCGGAGTCGGCCGGGGCGGTTAGCACTCCCGGGGGCGGCGGCAGCCAGCCCCGGTTGCCTCAGGGTGCCGGGGCTCCGACGATAAAGGTCTGGCGTACCGGAGCTGCTTGGGTGCCTACGAACTGATTCACATTTCTTATCACCAACTGTTGTTGATCGGTGACAGGTGGTCCTAGACCCGCGAGGTTTGGTTCTACCCAGGTAATGAAGGTCAGGTCCCAGTCACCTTCATTGGCCGAAAGCCCTCCCCAGGGATAGGGGTTTCCGATGCTGCCGTCGTAGGTGATATCGAGCCCCGTGCTCCCGGATGTCCGGATCACCTCGAGAGCAAGTGTCTCCCCGGGCGTTACCTCCACATCTAGGGGGAATGGGTATAACCCCGCATTTCCGGGGAGGGGCGCCACGTCAAGGAGCCGGCCTCCGAGGAGAGTCCCTCCCCGGTAGATACCGACCCACACGCTGCCTGTAGCATCGTCGCCGAACACCAGGCGCACATCTGCCCGGGTGAGGCGTGCCTGGGTATCATTCTCATGAGCCCCCATTGAGTACCCCAGAGTTTCCTCACCGGTCCGGCTGTTCGCTCCGAAATCTCCTGTGACCCCGGCCAGCGGCACGCCGCCCCCCCGGGCTACAACCGGACTGTCGGCGGTAAGCGCCCAGTCGGCACCCGGGTCGAGGAGGGGGTCGACCGCCACGTTGTAGTCGGCTATGTCGAGGGCGTTGAGGTCGGCGACGCTCTGATAAACCTGCCCGAGGTAGAAACCGTCGGGCTGAAAAAACCAGAAGAGATTGTGGTAGATGTTGAGACCCGTGGTCGCCGTCACATAGATCGGTTGACCTGTGGAGGTGCTGAAACCGCGGGCGATATTGTTGCGCACGTTGACCGTCGCTGTACCTCCAGTCCTGTAGAGTAGGTTCCAGGCGTCAGGCTCGGCTCCATCGGCAACAAAGGTGTTGTTGTCGATGTTCGCCGCTCGCTCGCCGGAGATCGAGACGAAGCGCCCGATTTCGGTGTAGGAGTCAAGAGTCATTACGTTGTTGTAGACGTTTACCGGCTCACTCCCCTGACGGATTTCCACCGCTGTTGCAGCCCCGTCGACCTCGTTGCCGTCTACAACAAAGCGATTACGATGCACGTTAAAGGGTCCCACCGAGCTCAGATCGAGTCCCGTTGCCGGCCTCGGCCCGACGGTCATACGAACCGTATTATCCCGGAACTCACCTCTCGCCCCGGTGGTGTCACCCTGGGCCAGCAAGATGCGCCCATCCCAAGTCGAATCCGCGGCGAGGTTCATCTGCTGAAACTGATTGTTGTTGATATCAAAATCCCGGGCGGCGTTGGTATTGGCGTATATCGCGGTTATCTCCCCAATCGCCTGGGAGGATTCGACAACGTTTTCGGAGATGAGAACTCCCCCTCCCCCCTCGCCGACAAGCAGCGCCAGGGAGCGGACCTCCCCCGGGGAGGTCAGGGCCCCAGGGCCGAGGTCAAAGCGATTGCGGATCACCTCGAGCCTCCCGCTGTTCTCACCGCGAACTGCATGCACGAAACCGGTGAGGCCGGGATCTCCGCTTCCATTCTCGATGATCGAGTCACGAAGCAGAGCATCACCGGAACCGGAGAAAAACACCGCGTCGTCCCCGCCCTGCAGGTGGAACCCCTCCACCCGCACGAACTCCCCGACGCCGATGGCGGTAAAACGGAGAACCGTGCCATTGGAGCGAATGGTACTGACTCCGCTACCGGCGGTAACCGGATAGCCACCAAGATCGAAGGCTGGGATTCTGTCGGAGAAATCCGGGCGGTAGCCTCCCAGGAGGGTGACGGAGACCGGATTGGCAAGGTGACTTATCTCGCCAGGGTAGTCCCCCACGGCGACGTGGATCGTCTCCCCCTCCTCGACCATGCTCATCGCCTCGCCGATTGTTGCCACCGGGGACTCCGGCGTGCCCGGGTTGGCGTCGTCGCCATCCGCTTCGCTGACATAGATGTCCGACTCGCGTATGGTAAACGAGCCCACCGGCCCCCGGACAGTATTACCCCCGTCCCGAAAGGCGAGGGCCCAGTAGTAGGTGGTGCCGCGGGTGTAGGTTTGGAGACCTGCAAGGTCGAACACGGGGACGATGTTGGTGACCGCGGGGTCGCCTGACAGTGCCGCCACCGTCGCCTCGTCTGTCCCGAGATGAAGCTCGTTTGAGTCACCGCCGCCAATCACGAGATCCTCCCAGTTGATCCCACCGGGGTCCCCGGCCGCAGCCCAGGTGGCATCGTTGGTACGAAGATCGCCGCTAAGGTTGAAGAACGTTCCCCCATCGCTCTGGATCACAACAGATTGAGATAGAACCGCAGAGGCGCCGTAGATGTTGTACGCCTCGACCTCGACGGCACCGGTTGCCCCTGCCAGGAGTCCCGTCGTCAGCCCGGTAACCTGGCTCGTCCCGCCGGTGAGGTCGTCGCCTAACTGAAAACGATCATCTCCGTCCGGATTAAAATAGACTCTGTAGCCCTCCTCCATGTTGGCGTTGTCGGTCCAGGAAAGATCAAAGGTGTCCTCCCCGGTAAAGGCTACAGTTAGGGCGGTCGGTGCGACCGGACGCTCTGCAAACTCCTCGGTTGTGAGGGTGACACTTTTGGAACTCACCAGATGGTCGTAGATCTGCACCGCCTCGTAGACCGAGGGGAGGGGGCTGCCGTCGACGGTAAAGTCCACGGCGAGGTAGTAGAGCCCCGAGGGGAGCGCCTTATCCATCGAGAGCGTCCCATCCTGAAGCGAGAGATCGTAATCGGTGCCCTCCGTAAGGTTGACGACGTTCGCCTGATTCAACGGGTTCGTCGGGTCGGTCACCTCAAAGAGGGATACCGTCACGCCGTTGGCCCTGGTGGTGGGCCAGGAGAGGTCGTACTCGAGGGTGCCGTCGGAGCTACCGCTCTGCAGGGCGGAAACGGTTATGGCGACGTTGGTTCCACCGCCTGCGACATCAACCTCCGTCTCCGCAGACCGACCGATTGCCTGGCCGCCGGCGTTGTAGGCGGTAAGGGTGAGGTTCCACACGGTTGCCGGAACCGCCGGGATCGTAAAGGGAAAGCTCCCAGGGGAGAGATCGCTCCGAGTGATCGGGTCGAAGGCACCAGCCGGCTGTACCAGCTCGATACCGTAGTAGGCGGTGTTCGCCGCCAGGGCGCCCGCCCCCGGGGCCACGGTGCTCGCACCGAGGGAGCCGAGGGAGATCGTCAGACTACCCGGGGCGTCTGCCGCCCTCGCCGCTCCGGCGTCCGGGCTATCTCCACCACCTCCGAGGGGATTGAGACAACCGGCAAGGAGCAAAACAAGAGCGGCGAGAGAAACCGCCTGCAGACCGAGGTTGGTCAAGCCCTTGAGGCCCCCACGGGAGAACTCGTCTTTCCTTACGTCCTCTCCCAATCTGCTGCTCCTCGACTCTATCGGTATCAGGGTGTCCAAGAACAAGCCGGTGCAAAATACTACCCCGCTGGTAATATAACTCCAGGGAGGGGATAGTTCCATATAATTTCAAGGGTAATCAGTTACTGTCCAGTCGCCATGAGTCCGGGGATAAAAGGGCGGATCAGAAGAGAGCCTCCCCCGGGCGGTCTCAGACGAGGCGGTATGCGCCGAGCTTATCTGAGAGTTCAGTCGAGGTGCTCTTGAGGTTGCCGGAGATCCTGACGATCTCTTCGGCTATCTGCTGAAGGAGCCTCACGCTCTGTTCGACCTGCTCGATCTCCCGGCGGGTCTCCCGTGCGGCCTCATCGGAGGCCTGACTCGCCTCGTTAATTTCACCTAGTCCCTCGGTAATCTGTCTGGAGCCGTCGGCTATCTCCCGGTTACCGTCCCGCAGCCGTTCCATCATCGTTCCGATACTGTCGGCGCTCTCACTCATCTCCCGGGCAGCGGTAACGATCTCCGACATCGACCCTGCAACCTCGTTAGTCTCTTTATCCACTTGGGAAAAGGAGCTCTGAAGACCGCTCATCACGTCGGTGGTCTCCTCGATCCCTTCGGCCATCTCCTTGAGAAAGCCGGAGCTCTCCTTGGAGTTGCGGGAGGCGGACTCGGCGAGGTTGCGGATCTCCGCCGCCACCACAGCAAACCCCTTACCCGACTCCCCGGCGTGAGCCGCCTCGATCGCCGCGTTCATCGCAAGGAGGTTGGTCTTGGCCGCAAGCGCGGCGATAACACCGTTGAGCTCCTTGAGCTCGTTGGCCCGGCCGGACATGGTCTGCATCCGTCCCATCGCGTTTTCGAGCTCCTCACGGCTGCCACGGATCGAACGGGCAAGCTCTCCGGCGGCGACTTCCCGGGTCTTGGACACCTCGAGCACGTTTGAGGAGGCGGCACTCAGTTCCTCCGCGGAGCTCGCTGTCTCCTCCACGGCGTTTGTCTGGTTCTCGACAAGTCGCTCGAGACTCTCGAGGGTGCGGGATATCTCCTCGGTGGCGGAAACGGTGGAGTTGACCCGCTCGCCGAGCTCATGGATCTGACCCACCACCCGGCTCACACTCTCCTGCACGGAGCTGACGGCGTGACTCTGCGTTTCCGCCTGGTTGTCGAGGTCTCCGGCGAACGCGCCGGTGGAGGAGGCAGAGTTGTTCGACTCTCCGATGGAGCCCGCCACGGAGCGGATGAGCCGGTTGAACTGATGGAGCGCCAGGGATACCTCATCCACTCCTCGCACCTCGAGCCGTCCGGTAAGGTCACCGTCGGTAAACGCCTTGATCGTCGGGAGGGCGCGACTGATCGGGCGGGTCGTCATATTCGCAAGAAACTGAACGACCACAACCGTGAGGAGGATAAAGGGGATCGCTACCACCGAGGCTCGTCCAAAGGCAAATCCGATGGAGTTGCCCGCAAATACCGGAATGAGAACCACCGCAAAGGCACCGAAGACAAAGGCGGTAGCGGTCAGGGTGATGGACATATAAAACCGGGTGGTCAGACCCGACGTGGACGCCTGCCCGGAGAGGGCGAGCTCGACCGGGAGCATCGACTCCAGGTCGGTTATCGTCCCGACGATGAGCAGGACACCGAAAAAGAGACCTACCGAGGCTGCGTAGACGGTGAGGAGCATGAGACCCACCGGATCCTCAACACCGATCCCCCCGGTATGAAGGATCAATGCGAACACGCCGTTGTGGACCATGCTCCAGGGAATTAGCAGAGCGGGCCCGATACTGACCGCGCCAAAGGCGCGCTTCGGGTCACCTTCGGCGAGCGTGGCAACCCTTCGATCTACCATCCACATGAGCGCACCGCCGAGAAGGAGGAGCAGAAGGGTAACGAGTATGAGGGTGATGTTGAGGGACCTGAGGAACTCGGCGCCGGTTGAGAGCCCCATAAAGAGATCGGTCACGACAATCATCCCGGGACCAGCCACTCCCGCCAGGAGAAACAGAAAGATACCTTTTCTGGTGAGCATTGGGCAAAAGGTACACTAAATGGACCTGTTGGGAAAGAAGATGGACAAAACCGCCCCGGGGCATGACTCCGTTCCGTACCCCTGTTGACACTTTACCTCAGAAGTTGTTTGCTACTTTTAGCGGTTGATTGATCCGACCGGAGAACCCGCAGGCTCGAACAGGAGCCGAGGTCGGTGTGTGCTTGCGCTCCCTCTCCCGCCAGAAAACTCCAGTGTAACCCTCGCGGGACGCGTTCCACTTACAAAGGACCTCTATGCAAACCAACTCGTTCTCGGATCTTAGGCTCTCCCAGGCGTTCCTCAGCGCTGTTGAAACGCAAGGCTACCATACCCCGACGGAGATCCAGCAGCGCTCGATCCCGATTCTCCTCTCCGGCAGGGACCTCCTCGGAACCGCGCAGACCGGTACCGGCAAGACCGCGGCCTTTACCCTTCCCATGCTCCAGCGCCTCACCGAGGGGGAGAACAAGCGCCCCCGGCGCAATCCTGCACGGCCTCGGGCACTCGTGCTCGCCCCGACCCGGGAGCTCGCGATCCAGATCGACGAGAGTGTTGCCGACTACGGCGCCCACTCCGGCATCACCCACGCGGCGATCTTTGGTGGCGCTCCCAAGGGAAGACAGCTCGAACAGCTGCGCCGGGGACCAGCGGTTGTCGCGGCTACCCCGGGCCGGCTTCTCGACTTTATCGGCGAGAGAGTCCTTGATCTCTCGGATGTGGAGATCTTCGTCCTTGACGAGGCGGACCGGATGCTCGACATGGGGTTTATTCCTGATGTCCGAAGGATTGCAAAGATGGTGCCCCGGCAACGGCAGACCGCGCTCTTCTCGGCGACCATGCCGGCGGAAATCGAACGCCTCGCCCAGGAGCTTCTCACCAATGCGGAGCGGATCGCTGTCGCCCCCAAAGCTGTCACCGCCGACGGCATCCGGCAGAGCGTGCTCCACCTCACCCGGGAGGACAAGATCGGCTTTCTGCCTGAGCTGATCAGGGATCGGGGCATGTTTCGGGTCCTCGTCTTTACCCGAACCAAGCATCGGGCAAAGAAGGTCGCCCAGGTTCTCTCCAAAAACGGCATCCCCTCGGACGAGCTTCACGGCAACCGCACCCAGAACCAGCGACAGCGCGCCCTCGAGAGCTTCCGCAGCGGAAAGGTGCAGGTCCTCGTCGGCACCGACGTAGCCGCCCGGGGTATCGATGTCGACGACATCAGCCACGTTATCAACTACGAGATTCCCACCGAGCCGGAGACCTATGTCCACCGCATCGGTCGGACCGCCCGAGCGGGGAGCGAGGGAGAGGCGATCAGTCTCTGCGACAACGAGGAGCTCCTCGACTTTCGGCGGATCGAATCCCTGCTCAAAGGGCGCATCGACGTGGACCGAGCCCACCCCTACCATCGGGAGCCGGCTGCCCCCCGCCCGGAAGGCAAAGGCCGGGGCAATGCCGGCGGCCGTGCCGGCTCTGAGGCAGCGGGCCGGGGTCACCGCCCACGAGGCGGCGGTAGCAGCCGCGGTCCGAGGGCCGGAGCGCCCTCCGGCGGGCGGAGTAACCGGGGCCGGTAGGCCCGGTCGCCGCCGCCGGTAGGCCCGGTCGCCGCCGCCGGCACGCATCACGGGGCGAGGGCGATACCCTTCGCCTCCCCCCCTTCGAGATCCCACCTGCGCCGTCTGTGGCCTCGGTGGTCGAGAAAGAGCGCCTCGATCTGACCGAGACGGATCTCGATCACCGCAAAGCGGCGGTACCCCTCCTCCACTGAGAGTTTAGCACGCTCCTCACCCTCCGCCTCGGGGTCGACGACCGCCCCCGGCGGGTGTGGAGCGAGGTAGCACTCCCGGGAGCCCTCGGAAACCTCGTTCCATCGCTCTGCGCTCACCGTGTCACAGAGGTGGACCTCTCCCTTCCCCTTGAGGCGCAGCTGCCGGCGCCCCTCAGGGTCGTAGAGAAGCAGCGTTACCCCCGGGTGACGGCGAATCTGAGAAATCTTTCCGCTCTCCCGGTGTGAGTGGACAATCACCGAGCCTCTGCCCCTGTCGACCCCGCGGAGCACCACCGTTCGCGCCTCCCCCGCCTCGGCGACCCCGCAGTGGGCGCCGACGGTTGCGAGGACCGCAGTGTGAAACGGGTGCCTCGCCGAGGCGACGCCCTCCTCGAGGGCGTTCCAGATCTCGGTAAGCTGCTGCTCTCCCGGCATGTCTCCTAGGCGATGCATAGGCACCACTCTCGCATGCTGGGAGAATCCGTCGCAACAGAAACCTCCCCGCTCCCGCTCTCGAGCCGGCCGCCTCAAAGCTACACAACTATTTTTATATACAGTATTGTATTTGAATTGGATACGGAATATATTTTCCTCAGACCTGGCCTGATCATCGCTTCAGGAGGAGACAGTATGAAAAGCGGAAGATTCGCGCGTAGTTTCGCGGCGGCCATATTCTCAACGACCCTCGCCCTTCTTTCGGCGTGTACCTCGAGCCCCGCAACCGCCGAGGCCGAAGGGGAGGATATCCGCACGGAACTGGTCGAGTGGGCTCGCCTCGCTCAGAACGCCCACAACGTCCAGCCGTGGCGGGTAGTCCTCGACGGTGACGACCCGACCCGGATCGCCCTCTACGTGGATACCTCCCGGCTTCTGCCGGAGACCGACCCGCCCTCGAGGCAGATCACCATATCCATGGGGACTTTCCTGGCGGTGCTGGACGCCCGGGCGGCGCAGCTCGGTTACCAGGCGGACATGACCCTTTTCCCGGAAGGTGAGTACGACGAGTCAGCCATCGGTGAGCTTCCGGTGGCGGATATTCGGCTGCGAGACCTGGGTTCCGCAGGCGAGGCCGAGGCGCGCTACCCGATCGCCGGGGAGCCGGATGCCCTCACCTCTGCCTCGATCAAGTACCGTTATCGGCCGGCGGATCTGCCTGCGGAGAGTGCAGCGACCATCGAGGGCTACTCCACCGACAGATTGGAGATCTCGATGATAGACGATCCTGGGGAAGTCGCCTGGCTCAACGAGCTCTCCGTCGACGCCTTCGCCCTGGAGATGGGCTTCGAGCCGACGATGATGGAAAGCTATGGGCTGATGCGTATGAACGGTCGACAGCGCCGGCAGGCGCCCTACGGCCTCGCCCTGACGTCCAACTTCCCTGTCCGGACGCTTTGGTTCATCGACGCCGTCCAGACCGTGTTTCCTCAGGATCCTGAAGCCTTCGGAGAGTCCGGCACCCGCTACTTCTCCCGGGCAATGGAAAACATCGAGCACTACATCCTGATGGTGACCACCGATAACAGCCGGACCGCCCAGGTGGAGACTGGTATGGCCCTCCAGGCGCTCTGGATGGACCTCCACGCGGCGAACCATGTGGCCCTGCCCAATTCTCAGGCGCTTCAGGAGTATCCTGAGATGGCCGAGCTCTACGACCGGATCCATACCCGGTACGCCGAGGAGGGACAGACGGTACAGATGCTTCTGGCGGTGGCCCAACCCCGGGGAGGACGCCATCGATTCGGGCCGAGGCTGCCCACGGAAGCGCTGATTGTGGAAGGGGGAAGATGAGGATGGCGAGAACCGGCGGTCGGACCCCGGGGCGAGGGCGCGCGGCCTTCCTGGCAGCGCAGGCTGTGGAGCCGATCGAGGCTGCCCGTCCCTAGGTGCGAACCGCGGCAAGCCTCCTCCGGCGCTTTTAGTCCATACTTAGACCATGGAAGAACTGACACCGAAGCGGAAACGGCTTACGAGAGAAGAAAAGAAGGAACAGACCCGCCGGCGGCTCATCGAGGCGGCCACCGAACTCTTCGCCCTCAAGGGCTACGAGGGTACCGCGGTGGAGGAACTCTCGGAGCACGCCGGCTACTCCCGTGGAGCCTTCTACTCCAACTTCGCCAACAAAGAGGAGCTGATGAAGGCGATCATCAGCGAGGGGTTTGACACGGACATCGAGCATCTGCGGCGAATGGAGGAGATAGAGGGCACCGAGAATCTCTCCGAGGCGTACAAAGGCCTCGCCGAGGCGTTCTACGGGGATCCGATGAACCTGCTTTGGATGCTGGAGTTTCAGCTCTCCGCAGTTCGACATCCGGAGTTGCGGGAGGCGTACGCCGCGGAGCACCGAAAACTCCGGGAAGGGATTCGTCATCTGCTCACCAATCATCTGAGACGGGAGGGACATGAGGAGCCGGAGGCGTATGAGGAGTACGCGGATCTCTTTCTTGTCATTGTGAGTGGTCTGGGACTGCTCAAACTGATCTACGGTGAGGAGATCGACCCCGACGCCTTTGCCCGCGCCTTTCGCTCTATTCTCAAGGGGATGGAAAAACCGGATCGCTGAGACAGGCGAGCGATCGGTCTGCCGACCCGCCGCCGGGCGTCTGCGCCTTCCTGGAGCTACGCTTTGATCCGCGGGCCGAGGAGGTGGAGATGGAGGTGAAGATGGTCGGCGAGCATCGGCTGGGGCGAAAACGGGCGAAAATCCTTATCCCCTCTCTACCCCATGGGTACGCAGGAGCTGTTCATCCACGAACTCGAGGACGCCGATGTGGGTCGCCTCCAGGACCACCGCCGGGGCGACCCCCGCCTCGACCGCCTCGGACCAGCGAAGGGCACAGAGGCACCAGCGATCGCCGGGTTTGAGACCGGGAAACATCCACTCCGGCCGCGGCGTGGACAGATCGTTTCCCCTGCTCGCGGTAAAGGAGAGAAACTCCTCGGTCATCTCGGCACAGACCACGTGGGTACCGGCGTCCGTCTCCCCGGTGTGACAGAAACCGTCGCGGTAAAAGCCTGTGAGAGGATCATCGGAGCAGCCCTCGAGGGGTTTGCCGAGCACGTTCGAAGCCATCGCGGCTAAGCTACTGAGGGCATGGCGAAAGGGCAACAAGAGCGTTGCGGGTAGTGGCACCTGAGGGCCGGGTCGACTATAGTAGGGGCCACAAAGTTCAGTACCAGTGAGGTCATGTTACGGTTATGGCAGGGAGAAAGAACGCCGGCAGCTTTCTGATTGTTCTCGTCCTCCTCGTGGGGACCTGGTCTATCTGGAACGAGTCCGCCTCCCCGCAGACAGTGCTGACTGGAACGGTGCTCTCCCTCCTCGCCCTGACAACCACCAATCGCTTTCTACTCAAAGAACGGTACCAGGACCGCTTCGCCATAACTCCGAAGCGCGCCCTGCTCTATATCGGCGTGCTCATTGTCGAGATCTTCAAGTCCGGTATCCACGCAATACACGTGACCCTCACCGGCAGGCTGAACGTCGGCGTTGTCAACGTCCCGACAGATATTACCGATCCCCTCGAGGGCGTGCTCGTAGCCAACGCGATCACCCTCACCCCCGGGACCGTCACCATCGACTACCGCCCGGGGATGTTCAAGGTGATCTGGATCGACTGTGACACCGAGGACCCTGAGCTCGCCGGCCGGCGCATCAAGGCGAGTTTCGAGCGGGTCTTTGCCGAGGCGGAAGGGCATCAGGAGGGATGATGGATTTCTACACCCTCGCACTGATCTTTATCGGCGTTTCCACCGTGGGCAGTCTGATCCGGGTTGTGATCGGGCCGACGATCTGGGATCGCCTCCTTGGTATCGGCCTCGGGGCGAGCAAGATCACCCTGGCGGTGGTCATCCGGGGGCTTGCTCTCTCGGAGAGTTACATCTTCGACCTCGCCCTGCTCTTCTCGGTTCTTGGCTTCCTGGTGACGGTGCTTCTCGCCCGCTTTATCGAGCGCCGGGGGGAGATATAACAGTGGTTGTGACAACGATCCTCGGTCAGGGGCTGATCGTTCTCGGAGTTCTGGTCACCGGATTCGGCGTCTACGCGGTTCTCAAACTCGACGGGTTTTACACCAGGGTGGTGGTCACCTCCAAGGTGGAGGCGATGGGGTTTGTCACGATCCTCCTCGGAGCGATCCTGGTGACCGGTTTCGATATCGCCTCGATGAAGCTCATACTCATACTCCTGTTCGAGCTGGTAACAGTCTCGGTAAGCGCCCACGCCGTGGCGCGGTCTGCGTGGAAAAGCGGATTCCGAACCCGGGTGGTCATTCCGGACCCGGAGGGAGAAGCGGATGGTTGAGATCGGAACAGCGGCGCTGATGCTGCTTTTCGCCCTGCTGGCGATACACGCCAAGGTGTTGCGAAACGCGGTTGTCTACCTCGCGGTTTTTTCCCTCCTCTCCGGCTTTCTCTACCTCCTCTACGCGGCGCCGGAGCTCGCGATTGCGGAGGCGGCGATCGGCAGCGGCCCTGTAACCCTTCTCTACCTCGCTGCTCTCAAGCGGATCAAGGTGTACACCATCGGGGTGCTGGTAACCGGCGCCTTCGCCCGGATGGGCGACCGGTATGTTGACCACTTTGAGGAGAGCAAGGGATTCCAGGAGCTGCGAACCTTCTTTCTGCGCCGGGAGTTCGAGGTTCAGACGGTCTACCTGACGATGCCTCTCGAGGATGCCCTCCGAGACCCAGCCTACGACCTGGTGCTCTCGGAAGATCGGGACGGTATCGTCGCCTATACAGATGACGAGAGCTACATAATGGTGGAGCTCGAGCTGATGCTCCAGATGCACCGGAGGGAGACCTCGGTGCGGATTGTTCGGCAGAACAGTGAGGTTACCGGATGAGACAGTTTTTGGCGGCCCTCCTGGTGGGAGCGACCTTCGCCCTGGTTACCCTCGTGGACTGGGAGTACGGGGCAAAGCTCGACCCGTTCACCTTTGACTACATCGCCCGGAACTTTTACGAGGACACCGCCTCAAAAAACGGGGTCGCCTCGATACTCCTCAATTACCGCATGTACGATACGATGTTCGAGGCGCTCATACTTCTTACCGCGATAATCGGGATGAGCCAGTTTCTCCCGGGCAATGAGCCCGGCGGGAGGGATGAGAAGGAAGAGCGAGATGAATGAAGCGGTCAGTGAAGACTCCCTCATAATCAAGGTCATCGTCGGCCTGCTCTACCCGTTTATCATGCTCCTCGGCTTCTTCGTTATTATCAACGGCCACTACACCCCGGGGGGCGGTTTCCAGGGGGGCAGCGTCCTGGCGACCCTCTTTGTGGCGCGCTATCTGATCTACCCGGTGGCGGACACGGACACCGAGGCGCTCCACACGATCCAGCGGATATTTCTCGCCCTGATAATCCTGGTGCCCGGGGCACTGCTCTTTTCAGGCCGGCTCGCCGCCGCCCCGGCGTTCAACACCTACTATCTGACACTCATGGATATCCTCATCGGTGTCCAGGTCGGTCTCGGCCTCGGTATCGCCGTACTTCGATTTGCATTCTTTGAGGGGGTTGGAAAGACGTGGAAATTGTAGAGCTGATCACGGTCTCGGATCTCATGGTGGGGCTCTTTTTTGTCGGGCTCTACGGCGCGATGACCCAGCGCAACATAATCAAAACGATAATCTCCGTCGGGATTATGGACATCGGCGCGATCTCCTTCTTTATGCTGGCAAACCACAGACCCGGCGCCCGACCTCCGGTGGTCCCCACGCCGCCGGAGCAGATGGCCGACCCGGTCCCCCAGGCGCTGATGATCACGGCGATCGTCATCGGGGTCTCGGTAATAGCGATGTGTCTGGCGATGTACATGCGCGTCGCCTACCGGTACGCGACGGCGGACTGGTCCATCCTCACCCGGCGACTGGAGAAGTAAGTGGCCTTTCCGATACCCCTCTATCTGCTCGTGCTCATTCCTGTAGGGTCCGGAGCGGTGGGTTACTTTCTACCCCGCCGCTGGTACCACCTCATGCTCTACCTGATGCACGCGGTGGTTCTCGCCCTCTCTGTGGCGACCTTTATCGAGGTGCGCTGGAGCGGCGATATCCTGCACCACGTCGCCGGTTGGCCCGACTGGATCGCTATCAAGCTCCTCGCCGACAGCCAGTCGGCCCCCCTGGTGGTTCTCACCACCATCTTTTTTGCGGCGACCTTCGTTTTCTCCACCCGTGCGGATTACACCGACCGGACCTTTCTCTTTCTCTTTGTTCTCCTCGAGTCCGCCTTGATCGGGGTATTCCTCAGCGCGGATCTCTTTAACATCTACGTTCTCCTCGAACTGGGAATGCTCGCGATCGCGATCCTTATCATGTACGAGCGGGACAAGCAGTCGGTCTACGACGCGATGCTCTACCTGATGATGAACTTTATCGCGATGTCCTTTATGCTCCTCGGGATCGGCTACCTCTATCGGATTACCGGCGTCCTGGACCTCGACGCCCTGACCCTCCGTCTCCCGGAGCTGGAAAACCCGCGGTCGGTCATCATCCCCTACGCCCTCATCATGACCTCTATCACCCTCAAGTCGGCCCTCTTCCCGCTGTTCAGCTGGCTTCCCCGGGCCCACGGCGCACCGAGCGCCCCGGGGATCGTCTCCGCCATCCTCTCGGGCGTTCAGGTAAAGGCGGGAGTCTACCTCCTCGTACGCCTCTCGGCGGTCTTTGAGCCTCTGATCGACGCGAGTTTCTTCTTTCTCATCCTCGGTTTCATAACCTCCATCGTCGGTTTTCTCCTCGCCATCGCCCAGACCGACATCAAGCTGATTCTCGCCTATCACACCGTCAGTCAGGTGGGGCTCATCGTGGTCGGACTCAACCTCGGCACGGAGGTAGCCTTCTGGGGCGGCATGTACCACGTGATCAACCACGCCCTCTTTAAGGGGCTGCTCTTTCTCACGGCGGGAGTGATTATCGAGGAGTACGGAAGCCGCTCATACAAGGATATCCGGGGGGTGCTGCGTCACATGCCTGCGGTCGGCATCGGCACCCTCGCGGGGATTCTCGGCATCACCGGTGCGCCGCTGTTCAACGGCAGTATTTCCAAGTACTTCATCCAGCAGGGACTCGAGGGCAACCTCGCCGAGGCGGGCCTCTACCTGATCAATCTCGGCACGACCCTGAGCTTCGTCAAGTACGCCCGGATCCTCTTTGGCAAAGCTCCCGAAAGCCGCCCGGCCCATCGAGACCCGTGGGTAGCGGTCATCTCCCTCCTCTTCGGCTTCGCCTGCCTCGCCGGCGGCATCCTCGGCGGCCCGACCGTCGCCCTCGTCTACGGCCCCGCCTACTCCGCCTCAGGCGCCCTCTCCCTCGAGAAGCTGCTCACCTTCCTTGCCACCCTCGGCGTGGCGATCTTTCTCTATATCGTGGTAGTCCAGAATATCGGGCGTTTTCTCGCCGCGGTCCGCCGGTTCAAGTTCACCTTCAACCAGATAACCGTATTTCTCACCCTCTATTTCGTGGGCCTCCTCGGCTACACCTGGTGGGTCGGCGGCTGAGCCGGCGCTCCCGTGGTTCCAGGT
>JBKHDM010000038.1:0-27779 GCA_046541355.1 Spirochaetaceae bacterium | reverse complement strand
CGCCCCGGGGCGATCTGCCCCAGCTCAGCCGCGGTAAAACGGAGGGGCAAGGTTATCCAGCCCGAGGCGAGGAGAGCACGGTGGTTGTACAGCTGAAGGGGGTGGTTTCCCACCTCCGTCGTGCGCAGGAGAGCCGACTTCAACCGTCTCGCCCCGTCTGCACCCTCCTCTTCTCGCTCCTGCCCCTGCCGCCGCTCCTCCGACTGCCCCCTGCTGTTGCCCCCGGACCCTTCGGCAGGGGTAACAAGAGCCGAGAGCTCCTCGAGAAGCTCGGGCAATCCCCGGGCAATCGCCTCGGCCTCCAGGCGACCGCCGGTTCCAGGACGACGACGCAGGAGGGTTGACAGACGCTCGAGAAGCTCCGGTCTCGCGGGGGCTCCCGCGGACAACAGGAGTGAGATAACTGTTCGGGAGGCGGCGTTATCGGGTAGATGTGCCGCTGTGAGAACTGTTTCGAGGGAGTGTCCTCCCCCGGGGCGACTGACAAGAAAAATCGAGCCCCCCTGCCTGAGGAGCTCTGCCCGTAACCGCAGGCCTGGAAACAGAGAGAGACGGCTCCTCGCCTCGACCTGTGTACCGTCGAGATCGAGAAGCCAAACCCCTTTGCCGAGATACTTTTGAACCGTTGCTTCTACCTGGGCGCCGGCGGGGGGCAGAGAGCGGTCCCCGGAGGCTGCCTCAGGCCGGTGAAGGCCGAGGAGGCGGGCTACCGGTCCGGTCACCTCCATGGTCGACCCGGGGTCCGGTTACTTCTCTTTCTTTCGAATGAGCTCGGCCACCTTGGCCGCCTTGCCCACCCGGTCACGGATATAGTAGAGCTTCGCCCGGCGGACACGACCTCGCCGGGTTACCTCAACCTTGGTGACCCTGGGAGAGTGGAGCGGAAAGACCCGCTCAACACCGACACCGTAGGAGAGCTTTCGCACGGTGAAGGTCTTGCGCAGTCCGCTGTTTTTCTTGGCGATTACCAGCCCTTCATAGATCTGGATACGCTCGGTTTTACCCTCGACGATGAGAAAATGCACCTTTACGGTGTCACCAATGTTGAAGTTCTCTTTGCCCTCTGAGAGCTGCTGCGCCTCAACTGCCTTTATCAGATCCATCCTTCCGTCTCCCTTCTGATTCGTGTTCCGGCCCGAGAAGGTCGGGACGCACCCGCCTGGTCTTCTCGATCTGCCGCTCCCGCCGCCACCGGCGGATCCGTTCGTGGTGCCCCGACAGGAGCACCTCCGGCACTCGCATGCCACGAAACTCTTCCGGTCTGGTGTAGTGCGGATACTCCAGCAGACCGCTGTCAAAGCTCTCCTCATCGAGGGAGCCCCTGGTGATCACCCCCTCCCGGAGACGAAACACCGCGTCGATGATGACCATCACGGCGAGCTCTCCAGAGGCGATCACATAATCGCCGATTGAGATCTCGTCGTCCACATAGCTGTCGATCACCCGCTGATCGATCCCCTCGTAGCGCCCGGAGATAAAGATCAGCTCATCCTCCCCGGCGAGTTCCCGTGCGTAGCCCTGGGTCAGGGGCGTTCCGGAAGGCGTGGCATAGACAACCCGCCTGGAGGATCCCTCCACGCTGTCGAGAGCATCGCTCAAGGGGCCCGGCATCAGGACCATACCAGCCCCGCCGCCGTAGGGCGCGTCATCCACGCTCCGGTGCTTGTCCCAGGCAAACTCCCGGATATCCACGATCGACGGCTCCACAAGCGCCCTGCTCACCGCCCGTCCCATGATGGAGGTACGAAAGTACTCCTCCAGGAACTCCGGAAAAATGGTGAGGACGGTGATTCTCATTCGAGAAGCCACGCCCCGCTGAGCTCCATCCGCCGCCCCTCGGGGTCGACGGAGGTGACATAGACCTTGAGGAAGGGAAACAGACTCCGTCGTCCCCCGCGGTCCACCTCGATGAGCTCGGACTGAGCGCCGTCGTAGACATTACTCACCACCCCGACCCGCTCACCCTCGCAGGTGACCTCCATGCCGATAAGATCGGCGATGTAGTACTCCTCCTCCCCGAGGGGAGCCGCCTTCTGACGGGAGGCGAATATCTCCCACCCCGTGAGACCCGCGGCGTCCTCCACCGACTCCACTCCCTCGAGGGCGACAACGACCTTGCCGCCGCTCATCTTGGTGCTCTCGATGGAACTTTCCCGCTCAGACTCGCCCTTGCGAAGGAGGACCTTTCCGAGGGCCTCGAAATGATCAAACTCCCCGGAGTAGGACTCCACCTTAACCTCGCCGCGAAGGCCGTGGGTTCCTGCGATACGGCCTACCGCCAGAAGCATCAGTCGTCGAGGATTTCGAGAACCACCCGCTTACCGGTCTTGGTAGCCGTGGCACTCAGAATCGTCCGAAGCGCCTTCGCGATCCGGCCGTGCTTGCCGATTACCTTTCCGATATCGTCCGGGGAGACCTTGAGCTCGAGGATGGTGGATTTCTCCCCCTCAATCATGTTGACCCGCACCTCTTCAGGAATATCTACGAGTGCCCGAGCTACGTACTCCACCAGCTCCTTTTCCACGACCTACCTCACTTAACGTGAATGTTCATCTTGTTGAGCAGCTTGCGAACCGTGTCGGTCGGGCGCGCTCCCTTTTCGATCCATTCCTTGAGGCGATCTTCCTTGAGCCGGAGCTGATTCTCCTCCACTTCAATAGGGTGATAGAGCCCAACCTCTTCTATTGCCCGACCATCCCGGGGCTCACGGGAATCCATTACCACAATACGATAAAAGGGGCGCTTTTTAGTACCGAACCGCTTGAGTCGAATTTTCGTACTCACCCTCTCCTCCTCATGAATTCTACATTCCACCAAACTGCGACAGAACACGCGCCTGGTATTTCTTATTCTTGGACATCTTCTTCATCAGCGTTCGCGTCTTGTCGAACTTCTTGAGAAGCCTGTTTACATCGTAGACCGACGTGCCGCTGCCCCGGGCGATCCGTTTGCGTCGCGGCGGGCCGATGATACGGTGATTCCGGCGCTCCTCAGGGGTCATGGAGAGGATGATCGCCTCTTCGTGCTTCATCCCCTCCCGATCGAGTTGATCCTCCTGGATCTGACCCTTCATGCCGGGAATCATCTCTACCAGGGACTCCAGGGAGCCCATCTTTTTCATCCGCTGGAACTGCTCGAGATAATCCTCGAGGGTAAACCCGGCGGATTGCATCCGCTTCTGAAGCTCCAGCGCTTCACTCTCATCAAACTGCTCCTGAGCCTTCTCGACAAAGGAGACAACATCCCCCATCCCGAGGATCCGGGAGGCGATCCGGTCAGGATAGAAGGGCTCGAGGTCCTCGGTCTTCTCACCGACCCCGATAAACTTGATCGGCTTACCGGTAATCGTCTTGATACTGAGGGCCGCACCACCCCGGGTATCCGAGTCGAACTTGCTCAGGATCACCCCGGTCAGCTCCACCGCGCCGTCGAAGCTCTTGGCGACATCCACCGCGGTCTGCCCGGTCATCGCATCGGCAACGAGGATCGACTCCACCGGATCGGCGACCTTCTTGATCCGCAATAGCTCCTTCATGAGAGCGTCGTCCGCCTGCATTCGACCGGAGGTATCGACGATGACCGTGTCGTACACGCCCTTTCGGGCGGCCTTGAGTCCCGCCTTTACCAGGTCCGCCGGATCCTTCGCGTTGCGGTCGGTGTAGATGTCCACGCCAACCTGTCCCGCCAGCGCCTCGAGCTGGTCGATAGCCGCGGGCCGGACCAGGTCTGCGGCTATCAGATAGGGGCGTCTGCCCTCTTTTTTGAGGCGCCCGGCGAGCTTGGCGGCGGTGGTAGTCTTACCCGAACCCTGCAGCCCTAAGAGAAGGAGCGTACTCAGCTGGTCGGGACCGCGAAGCTCAAGGTCCTGCCGACTGTCCCCGAGAAACTCCGTCAGCTTGTCGTTGACGATCTTGATAAACTGCTGACCCGGAGAGACAGCCTTGAGTACCGCCTCCCCCGACGCTTCCTCCACGACCCGGTTAACGAAGCGGCGGACAACCCGGAGGTTTACGTCCGCTTCGAGGAGGGCGACCTTGATCTCCTCCACGGCGTCCTGAATATTCTTCTCAGAGATCTTGGACTTACCCGAGACGGAGCGTAGAATTTCTGAAAAGCGGTCTGTCAATCGATCAAGCATACGCGTCGTTTCGCAGAGTAACTTATATCTAATAGTAGTATTGGTGTCAACCGAAGGAGATAAGCGTCCCCGCCCCGCCGTCAGGCGCTCTCAGCGGATGAGAAAGAAGTGGCGCTCGAGGTACTCTGCTCTCTGCCTGGAGTCCCCATAATAGCGACTCAACGGGTGCTCGTCAACGAGACGTCGGTAGAGGCTGTGGGCGCGCCGCAGGTCCCTCGTCTCCCCGGGCTCCTCGAGAAGTGTCGCCATCGCGTAGAGAATCTCATCGAGGCTGCTCTCCCGCTCGCCGGACCGGCTGTACGCCTCGAGGAGGCTCAGCGCCCCGGCCCGCCGCCCCTCGGCCCGGAGGGATTCGGCAAAGGCGAGGACCGAGGAGTCCGGGTCATCTATCAACCGCCGGATGGTGCCGTCGAGGTCCTCGAGGAGCTCCGCCTCCGAGGCGGGGGAGCGCTGCCGGTTACCCCCGCTCTCATCCTCTTCGGTTAACTCCGCCCCCTCCCCTAAGGCAGAAAGCGACCCTCCGGCGCCAAGCTCTCCCTCCTGTTGCGGGTCGGGACTCCCGCTCGCCTCGGTGAGGGAATCCCTCCCCTCTCCCGGGGAGACTTCGCCCCGGGCGTCGAGGAGAACCGCGTGTTCCTCGACCTCCGCGGCAAACAGGTCCTGCCGCTGAAACCGCAACTCATAGGATCCGGGGTCGGTGAGGCGGAAACGAAAGGAGGTCTGCCCCCCTTCCTCCCGTTGGGAGAGAAAGCGCACCCCCCGGCTGCCGTCGGCAACGCCGAGATAGAGCCACCCCTCACCGTCGAGGGTCACAAGGAGCTGCTCTCCCACCGAGGAGCGGCGCTCCTCGGAACTCTCGGTGAGCTGGTAGGGGTACTCCTCGTCGATCTGAGCCGCCGCCGGTCGTCTCGACCCGCCCTCATCCCGGGACTCCGGGGCGGGGGCGGACTGCTGCCGGGCGCGGGAGGGCTCTTCCGGGGCGGGGGCGGCTACACCCCCAGGCTCATCTGATCCCGGGACCCCGACTCTTGACTCCCCCACCCTTGTATCCGAACGCCTCGCCTCGGGGCGTTCCCGCTCTATCCGGAGGATCGGCAGTTGCCGTGGAGCCCGGGAATGTTCTCCGGGCGCCCGCCCCCGGGGATTTTCTCGGGACGCCCGCCCCCGGGAGTTCTGTGGGTCGGAAGGGGCCGGCGGAAGGACCGGAGACAATCTCGGTGTCGCCGGTGGGATGATCGGGGTCGCGATCCGGGAGGGTTCAGGGCTCCAGGCGGCAGGAGTGGTTGGGCCGGGGCTTACAGTCGGGGCTCTTCGGATCGGCTCTTTGAGTTCGGGTTGGCGCGCTTTCTTGCGCGCATCGAAACGGAATGGGTCCGGGAGCGGAAGGGTGGCCTCGGGCAATGACTCCACCGGTCGCGCCGCCGGTAGGATGGTCGAGGCGTCGACCTCCACGGCCTCCCTCGCCGGCTCCTCGGAGACACGCTCCGGGGTGGTAGCGCACGCTCCGACCAGTATGACGAGGGCAGCGATCCCTGCCAGATGCGAAAACCGGGTCATCAACCCCTCCCGGTCATATCATCGGCTCTTTAGCCCTTCATTTCAAGGGAACCTTATTCCACAGCCTCGAAGAGCTCCTCTATTTCATCCCCCGCCTGCTCGGTCAGCACCTCGATCGCCGTCTCCTCGACGGGATTCCAGAACTGCTCTACAAGCTCCTCCTCCCAGGGGGTGAGGGGCTCCCGGTACCGGTACTCCTCGAGCTCGAGGAGCAGCTCCCGTTCGTTCGGGAGAAACGCCTCCTCCACGGGAATGAGGGTACGAACGGTCTCGCCTTCGACCTGTTCCGCCGATTCCTCCTCCCCGCCCCCGGGCAGGGCGATGAGAAGAACAAGAAGCAGGGCGAGAAGCAAGAGCCCCGCTCCCCCGGCGGCGAGGGGCAGGGTGTGGCGAGAGAAAAACGCGATGATTGCCTCTCTCGAGGGGATCAGATTATCCGGCAACCCGCTCTCCGTCGACCCGTATCGACACGACCTTGCTCACGCCCGACTCCTCCATGGTAACCCCGAGAAGGGTCTGGGCACCGGCAACGGTCTTTTTATTATGGGTTATCACGATGAACTGGGAGTGCTCACCGAACTCCATGAGCATGTTGACAAATCGTCCGACGTTGTTTTCGTCGAGGGCCGCGTCGATCTCGTCGAGGAGGCAGAAGGGGGAGGGACGAACCATGTAGGTGGCAAACAGAAGCGCCACCGCGGTGAGGCTGCGCTCACCGCCGGACAGGAGGTTAATGCTCTCGAGTTTTTTTCCCGGCGGCTGGGCGAGGATGTCGATTCCCGAGGCGAGGAGGTCCTCGTCGTCGGTGAGGCGCAGCTCCGCCCGTCCTCCTCCAAAGAGCCGGCGGAACATCGTATGAAAGTTCTTGCGGATCTTGTTGTAGGTTTCGGCGAAGAGCTCCCGGGACTCCCGCTGGATCTCTCCGGTCACCTTGAGAAGGTCCTGCCGCGCCTTCTGGAGGTCTTCGAGCTGACTGGTGAGAAACTCGTAGCGCTCCTTTATCTCCCCGTACTCCTCCGGCGCCATGAGGTTGACGTTACCGAGACTCTGCAACGCAGTACGCACCTCGGAGGCGGCGTCCCGAATCTCGCGCATCTCCCGGCGGATCTCGTACATCCGTGGCTCGTACTCCGTCAGATCCCGGGAGTAGCGCTCCTGAAAGTTCTCGTAGAGGTTGGAAATGCTCGTGCGAATCTCGGCACTCGCCATCTGGAGCTTCTCGACTCCCCGCTGGAGGCTGTCGAGCTGGGCGAGCATCTTTTTCTGGTTCTTCTCCTTCTCGAGGAGGGCGCTGTTCTGGGAGCTGATCGACTCCTCCAACGTCTTGAGCTCCCGCCGGAGCTTCTTCTCCTCTTCCTCGAGCTTCTTTCGGTTCTCCTGCCGATCCTGGATCGAATCCTCGAGGCGGGAGAGCCGCTCCTTTCCCCGAAGCAGCTCCTGCTCGCTCCGCTTGAGCTCCGTCTCCTGCTCGCTGATCTCCCTGCGGGAGGTGGCGATCGCCTTTTCGAGGTTCGACTTCTGGGTGCGCATCTCAACGAGATTGAGTCTCAGCTCCTCCTGCCGCTTTCTGAACTCGTCGATCCGGCCGGAGAGCTTGGTGTTCTCCTCGTTGAGAGCGACGATCTGTTTTCTTGAGGCGGCTACCGAGGCGCGGGAGCTCTCAATGGCGGCGTCAATGTCCCGTTTTCTGGTAATGATACCTTCGGGAGCGAGAAACTCGTCGAGAAAGGCGGGGTTTGCGGATCGGTACTCCTCGAACAGCGCCTCGACCTTCTCGAGGGAAGCGACTGCTTCCGAGAGAACCGCCCCGGTTTCGGAGAGAAAACTCCTCAGCTGAGACTGGCTCCGGTCAAAAATGGCGTGGTCCGAGAGGAGGTCCCGTCGCCCGGCGAGGTGGACCCGGGCGGAGGCGAGCGCTTCGGTAACAACGCTCTCGAGCTCTCTGCGCCGGGCTGCGGAGTAGCCGCTCTCTTTGAGTTTCATGTCGAGGGTGGCAACGATATCGTCGGTAATCGAGCGAAGCTCCACCTGCAGTTGCCGCTCCCGCTCCTCCTGCCTCCCTATGGAGCGCTCCTCCTCGAGGATCCGCTCCTTGTTCGCGGCGATCTCCTCCCGGGCCTCCCGGATACGCACGTCGAGCTCGCCGATCGAGCTCTCATTCTCCTCGATGCTCTTCTGGTAGCCGGAGACCTCCCGCTCCCGGGCGTCGATATCCGAGCGCAGGGAGACAACCTTCTTTTTGATTGTCTCCTCCCGCGCCTCGAGAGCCTGGAGGGAGCTTTCCATCTCCCCCTTTCGCTCGGCCATGACCCGCAGCTGCTCCGCCTGGGCGCTCTTCTCGACTTCCACGCCGTAGAGACGCTTCTGGCTCTCCACGAGGCTACTCTCCATCGAGCTGACCCGGTTGAGGCTCTCCTCAAGCTCCCCGGAGAGGGCGTCGATCTTCTCCTTGAGAGCGTCTCGCTTCCGAGCGGTCTCCTCGAGCTCCCGTTCCCGCTTAGCCTTGTCATCGAGGAAGGACTTGAGCTTGAGAAGCTGAATCTCTATTTCCTCATCCATCAGCCTCGCCCGCAGCCGCCGGTACTCCTCGGTCTTTTCCGCCTGCCGCTTGAGGGTGTCGTGACTCCGGCGAACCTCCTGGAGAACGCTTTCCACCTGTCGCACATTTTCCTCGGTGCGCTCGAGCTTGCGCTCCGCTTCCCTTGCTCGAGCTTTGAACCGGGTTATCCCGGCTGCCTCCTCGAAGATGTGACGCCGCTCCTCGGGCTTGTTCGAGAGGACCTGGTCGATCTTGCCCTGCTCCATGATCGAATAGCTCGATTTGCCGATGCCGGTGTCGTAGAACAGCTCACGAAGCTCCTTGAGTTTTACCGGTGCTCCGTTAATGTAGTACTCGCTCTCACCGGAACGGTAGAGCCGACGCTTTACGGTGATTTCCGGCATGTCGAGGGAGAGGATGCCCGCGTCGTTGGAGAGGGTCAGGGTAACCTCGGAGACGTTGAGCGCTTTCCGGGTGTCCGTGCCGTTGAAGATAACATCCTCCATCCGCTCGGCCCTAAGACTCTTGGTCGCCTGCTCTCCGAGAACCCACTTTATCGCGTCGACAACGTTACTCTTGCCGCAGCCGTTTGGCCCGAGGAGCGCCGAGATACCCTCGGTAAACTCGATCCGGCTCTTGTCGGCGAAAGACTTAAACCCGAAAAGGTCAATGCTCTTTAGAAACACTCGATTCGATCCTGTTTTCCGGTGTAGCTTCCAGGATGATGAGCTACATCTGCGGTATTGATGAAGCGGGCCGCGGCCCCCTCGCCGGCCCGGTCACCGCGGCGGCGCTGATACTCGGAGAAACCACCCCCCGGGAGCTTCTGGTAGACTCCAAGAAGCTCTCCCCCCGTCGTCGGGAGCTCGCGGCGGCGGAGATCCGGAGGAGCGCCGTCGCCTGGGGTGTCGGATGGGTCGATCATCGGGAAATTGACGCGATCAACATTCACCGGGCGGCACTCCTCGCGATGCGTCGCGCCTTTGCTGCGGTGACGCTTACTCTCCGCTCCCGCGGATTGGAAAGCATACCGTTATCGAGGGTGCTTGTCGATGGAGCATACACGCCCGAGCTCCCCTCACCGGTGCCGGTTGAGGCGATCGTGGGGGGAGACGCTCTGATTCCGGAGATTTCCGGCGCCTCCATTCTTGCAAAAACAGCCCGGGATCGCTGGATGGTGGAGCAGGAGGCGCGTTACCCGGGTTACGCCTTTGGTGTACACAAGGGATACCCGACAAAGGCGCACAAGCGGTCAATCGAGGAGCACGGCCCCTCGCCTATTCACCGCCTCTCCTTTCGCCTCCCTCGGTCTCGATCCGTTTCATGACCCCCTCGAGGGCCTTCATGAACTGGGAGAAGTCCTCTTCAAAGACAACCACCTGGTGGCGTTCCCAGCTCGCCTCGTTCTGCTTCTTGCTCTCGACAATCGATAGAAAGAGATCCCCCGTGCGGTTCTCCTTGACGTTGAAAAAATAGCTCCGTCGCTCGTTACTGCTGTCGAGTTTGGTGGAAAACAGTTCCCCCCGCTTGCCCATACTGCGATGCTCCTCGAAAGAATCCTATCTGAGCTGTTCCCGAGAGACAAGGGCGGGAATTCCGTCCTCGAGCACCACCCGGACCAGCTCGTCGGAGACACCGATTACCCGGACCTCCAGCTCCTCGGTGAGCACCTTAGGCTCGAGCTGTCCATCGGTAAAAACCATCGCCTCCACCCCTGCGCCGAGCTCGACACTGCCTCGACCATCAGCGAGGATCGGCTGGTTCGAAAGCGGTCGGCCCTCCCGGATCGGGACGAAGAAGTTCCACGGGTCGATCGGCCGGGACCACCAGCCCGAGTAGAGGCCGATGTGGAGATGAGGCGGGGTGAACCTCGCGTTTCCGGTATTGCCCATCGTGCCGATCGGCTCCCCGGAGCGGACGAACTGCCCCTCCTCGACCAGCCAGTTCTCCAGGTGGGCGTAGTAGAGGTAGATGTCCCGCTGCCTGTCGTGAAGGGTGACGATCCGGCCGCCGAGGGTTCTGTTTCCGATCCTCGCCACGTAGGCGTCAGTTGCTGCAAGGAGCACCGTACCCCGGGGGGCGAAAATGTCGATCCCGTGGTGGATCCTGCGCCCACCTCCCCGGGCGTCTCCGAAGACACTCCAGATATCCTGCGGCCCCGCCCCTTCTACGGGGAAATGGTAAACCGGGTCCCGGGAGACCTCGAGGATGAAGGTGACCGAGGTCATCGGCCTGCCCTGGAGGCGCAGGAGAAACTCCCCGTCCTGCATCGCCGTAAACCGAAGCGCCTCACTGCGACCGGCAGTATGGGTCCGTTCGCCGACGAGGGGATTGGCGAAACCGCCGTAGTGCCGGTCGATCTCGAGGAGATCGACAAACAGCAGCTCCCCGCCGCTATCATCACCCCTTGCGACGGTGACCGTGAGCTCCTCACCATGTCTGAGGTCCAACCGATAGCCGTGGGCGACCTCCCGGGAACCCTCCACGGTTATCGACTCCCGGTAGGGGGTGTCGATCGGAACCGCGTGCCTGAGGGAAGCCTCCCCGGCACGTTGCCAGCGGCGGGAGAGAGCCGTTGCGGCAAGTTCCGGCGTGTGCATACGCCGGAGGTACTCATACCAGCTGTCTCCGGAGGTCGGTCTATTTACAAGCGGCTCCTCCGGGGTGGCTCGGAAAGGCTCGAAAATGAGCACTCCCATCGCCGCGAGGAGCAGCAGTATAAGGGTGACGAGGGTGGTCTTCACGATTGTAAGGGTAGCTAGAGCGTGGGGTACCGGGCAACATGGGCCGCGGGTAGACCCGCGAGCCCGGGGCGCCGGGGTGAAACCATCGCCTACCGGGCAGGACTCTTACCGGGTACGGTGCCAGCGGAAGAATCTGAACAGACCCGCAACGAGAAACCCGATACCCATGAGAGCTCCGGCGCCAAAGCCTATGATCCCGAACAGAGGTATGCCGTTTATCTGGGGTTGAATATCCGCGAGAACGACCAGGGACGAGCTTATCAGCAGCGCTGAGAGGACCATCGCAAAGGTCATCCGGAAGCCGACCCGGTCGTAGGTTTCCTGGAGGGTGTCAGCCTGAGGCGAGTTGATTGTCAGTCGTCGGTCCCGGAGAAAACGCTTCGTCCCCTGAATGAGCTCCGGCGCGTCTCTCACCGCCTCACTCCAGTCGAGGGCCGAGGCGATTGCGCGGTTTCCTGCCCGCCGGGACCCGAGCTGATTAGCCCAGATCTTCGGTGAGAACTCCCGGAGATACTGGAGAAGCTGAAAGTCCGGGTCCAAGCCTGCCCCGATAGTCTGCATGCTCCCGAGAACCTTTGCCACATAGATAAGCCGGGGCGGGAGCTTTACGCCGAACTGGATCACCATCTGCAGGAGCTCCATAAATGCCGAGGGCAGATCGATAAACTCCAGGGGGCGGTCGAGATAGGTCTCGATGTAATCGTGAACCGCCGATTCGAACTGCTCCGCGTCCACCTTCCCCTCGGCGTGTCCCATCCGCAGCAGGGAGCGGGCCACCAGCCGCGGGTCGAGGCGGGCGAGCCCAACCATCATGAGGTTGAGATTGTCCTGCTCGTAGGGCCTGAGGGAATAGACCATTCCGTAGTCGATGAAACAGATGATGTCGCCCTCGAGGACGAGAAAATTTCCCGGGTGCGGGTCGGCGTGGAAGTACCCGTTTATAAAGAGCTGGGCCATTATGAAGTCCGCTGTACGCCGATTGACAAGCTTTTTATCGAAACGGGTTCCAGGCTCCTCGATTACCTCGGAGACCTTTTTTCCGTTTATGAACTCCAGCACCAGCACGTCCCGATTCGAGTACTCCTCATAGGCGTAGGGAACGATTATCGTGCGGTCGGACTCGTAGTCCGCGGCGAACTTGCGGATGCTCAGAAACTCCTCGACGAAGTCCACCTCTTTGGTGATCTGGGTCTCGAACTCCTCAATGATCTCGGTCGCCGAGAGCACCCCGAAGTAGCTGGTGTAATTGTCGAGGAAATGGGCGAACTGCCGCATGATCTCGAGGTCGGCCCGGATCTGATCCTCGATACCCGGCCGCTTGATCTTTACCGCTACGGTCCTGCCGGTAGGAAGAATGGCACGATGCACCTGGGCGAGGGAGGCCGCCCCCTCCGGCTTGTCGTAGAAGGAGAGGAACAGCTCCTCCACCGGCCGCCCAAGTGCCGCCTCGACAAGCTCCTTCGCCGTCTGCGTCGGAAAGGGAGGCACCTCGTCCTGGAGCTTCTTCATCTCGACGATTACCGCCGGCGGAATGACATCGCCCCGGTCGCTGAGAATCTGTCCGAGTTTGATAAAGGTTGGTCCGAGCTCTTCAAGGGCTCTGCGCAAGCGCTGCCCGAAGCTCTCCCGGACCAACCGCGGGGGTCTGTTTTTGCCCCCGCTTCGTGTGAGTCGTTTTGATAGTTTCCGCAGAAAGGGGCGGTGGCTTACGAACTCCGCAAGCCCGTATTTTCCGAGTACCCCGAGGATCTCGGTGTACCGGGATACAACCGCCCCCCGGCGGAGTTTTTTTCCAAAGATCGCGGATTACCTCATCGGCTCCTACTTGGAGCTGAGATGCTTCTCCAGTTCGTCGATCTTCTTGGTGAGCTTGTCGATATCCTTTTTCTTAGCCAGACCGGCGTCATCAATGTAGCTTTCCAGACGCTTCTCGATCATCTCGTCGAGGCGGGTTTTCGTCTCTTCGGACTCCTTCATCAGGTCGTCCATAAACCGCTTTCCCTCTTCCTCGTTCATCTCGTACTCCTCGGAGATCTTCTTGCCGAACTCCTCGACACGCTCCTTCGCCCGAAGAGCCAGTCCCAGACCCGCGTACAGTCCTTCCTGAAAAGGGTTTCGCTTCTGCGCCATATGTTTCTTCTCCTTTATTTTGTTTCTTCTTCTTCAACTATACAAACATTGCCCGGGGATCGTCGAATCCGCGGAACTGGTAATCGGAGGGCGCCCTTTGTATCCTAGGGGTATATGAAAGACGCAGCATCCGCAACAGCCGCACCGACCGGCAGGCGCCTCATATGAGCGTGGAGGAGGAGAAGGAACGCCTCGCCGACGGGTTGGGCCGGTTCTTCCACCGGGAGCTCGACCGCAGGTATAACCGGGAGCATCTGAGATCAATCCCGGAGATTCGGGAGAGCGGGCTCCTCGAGGATCTGCCTCAGGAGTATCTCGACCGTATTGGTGAGTTTTTCAAACGGGTGATGTATCCGGTGGGCGCGAAGCGCAGGGCAAGGAACGAAGGTGTGGAGACGGTAGAGGCTATCCTCACCAACACTCCATCCCTCCTCGCGCTGCTGCCGAAGGCTGCGAAAGTTCTCCTCGGTAACGGCCCGAAGCTCCCTAAAGTGGCCCGCGCCGGTCTCACCGTGGTCTCAGCCTACCGCCTCGCCCGGAGGATGGAGGATAAGGTGCTCTCCGCCCTCCTCGAGATAATCGAAGACGACGGGTCTCGCAAGGACCCGGAAAAGATCCCCGAGGAGAGCTACCGCCGGGCGGAGGCGGCGGTATCCGTTGAGGAGAGTTCGAGCGTTTTCGAAGCGACCGAAAAAATCGTCCGCCTCGGCATGGACCTCTCCCTGATGGAGACCACCACGGAACTCCTCGAGGTGATCCGGGAGAGCCGGCGGGACCCGGGGGAGCGGGAAAGCCTCGCCTACGTCACCTCGGTGGTCGAGGAGGTACGCAGCCTCGCCCTCGACATCGACCGGGAGTCGGTTGAGAGGATTCTGCAACTATCGCGACTCAACGAGGAGCACTACTGGCGCAGCCTCGAGGAGCGCTACGCGAATCGGTGAGAGGCGACGTCAACACCGTCTTGCGGGGCCCGACTCCTCCCGGGGGGCGTTTTTTTGCGGGGCCCGACTCCTCCCGGGGGGCGTTTTTTTGCGGGGCCGAGGTCAACTACCCCTGCGGCGAACAGCTCAGCGGAAGCTCCCGGTCACCGGCGGTGTGCGATCAGGGCGAGGCGACCGGGAAAGAGCTCGAGAAGCTGATGATCCGCCACTCCCGCCTCCCGGGCGTACTGATTGAGCTCCTCCGGAAGAAACCCCTTGCGAATCGAGAGACGACCATCGTTGTAGGCGAAGCTCCTTCGGAGGAAGAGTGCGGCGAAGAGGGTGAAGCCGGCGTAGGAGAGCCGGGAGCGGCGAAGATCGTTGAGAACAAAGCCGTAGCGAGAGACGTTGTTTACGATGCGGATCATCCTGGGGAGTTCGGCGCCGGAGAGATGGTGGAGAAAATGGTTTGCGAAGACGTAGTCAACCGGGGCGAACCGTTCCAGTTCCTCTGCTCCCGCACAATGGTACTCGAGGGAGGGCAGAGCGGCGAGCTCCCGCTTTGCGTAGGCGACCAACCGAGGGTCGTGGTCGAGGCAGATCACCGTGACCGAAAGGCCGCGGCGCTCACCCTCCTTCAGGAGCCAGACCGCGATATCCCCTCCCCCGGCACCGAGGTCCGCTACCCGCACCGTCCCGAGACCGCGCCGGAGCGCGTCCTCGATAATGTAGCGTCCGATGAGGTAGCGGGAGCGGGTAAAAAGCGGGTTGATCAGCCGGAACTGCCGGACCGTCGCGTAGAGCGCTTCGATATCCGCCTCCGGTAGGTCCATGAGCTCGGCCTCCTCCGCCCGGTCGAGGAAGTCGGAGCTCCAGTGGCTCAGGAACCGGGGCAGGATCACTCGGCCGCCTTGTACATATGGGCCGCCTCGAGGGTGAGCCCTGGACCGAAGGCGGTCGCAAAGAGATTACCCCCCGCCTCATCCTCGAGAAATCGCTTGAGGACAAAAAGGATGGTTGCAGAGCTCATGTTACCGTACTCCCGCAGCACCTCGTAGGAGTTGTGTAGTGAGCCTTCCGGTAACGCGAGGACCTCTGCGACTTTGTCGAGAATCGACCGCCCCCCGGGATGGATCGCCCAGAGGTCGACCTCATCTATCGAGAGGTCGGAGCTCTCTAAAGCGGCGTCGATGAGTCCGCGAATGTTGCGCCTGACGATTCTCGGGACATACACCGAGAGTTTCATGTCAAACCCGTTCTGCCCGATACTCCACGCCATATCCTCCTCGCTCTCCGGGGCGGTCCGGGAGGCGAAGCTGCGAAACTCCAGGCGTGGTCCTCTCGAGTCCTCGGGGTCCGCGGAGATGAGGGCCGCCGCAACGCCATCCGAAAAGAGGGCGTTTGCGATGATCACGTCCTGGTCCTCCTTCTGTTGCATATGCACGCTGCACAGTTCGAGGTTGACCAGCAGAACCCGGGCGGTCGGGTCGGCTCGGCAGATGCTGTCGGCGAGCTTCATACCGGGGAAGGCGGCGTAACATCCCATAAATCCGAGATGGAAGCGGTGGAGATCCGGGGAGAGGGGAAGCTCCTTTGCGAGGTAGAAGTCGAATCCAGGGGCGGAGAAGCCGGTACAGCTCACGGTTATGAGATGGGTGATTTTCTCTCTCGCCTCGGGAAAACGACTCAACAGCTTTCGGGCGACCGCCGCCGAGAGTCGCCGCGCCTCTTCGGTGTACAGGTCGTTACGCTCCTTGGTGGTAGGCTCCGGTTTGAGATCCGCGGTTTTCGGATAGAAAACGTACTCCGAGGGCTCTTTACCGTAGTCTCCGATAACCGTGTGGCGCTTATCGATTGCCGTACCGGGATAGACACGGTCGATAAGGGAGAGGGAGCGGGTCTTTTCCGCATAGAGCCGCCGCATAAACTGATGAGCGAACTCCTGGGTGTAGGAATGCTCCGGCACGGTCGTCGCAATGCCGTGTAGATAGACCGTTGTTGACCTATTCATGCCCAAACAGTACGGTTTACCTCGCTCAGGGACAACAGAATTCAGGAGAAATGGTGGGACGGACACAGCGTTTTGTCGATCAGCTTCGAAGCTACGATCTCGCCGACCCCGGGAGCAAACGGGAGTACAACCGTCGGCTCTTCCGGGTCGTTGCCACCCGATACGACGCGATAACCCGGGTCCTCTCCCTCTGGCAGGACCGGGGCTGGAAGCGACGGCTGATCGCGGGGCTGCCCGACAGCGCAGTGCGTCTCGCCGTCGACATCGCCTGCGGCACCGGGGATCTCACCGTTGCGGTGGCTGACCGCTATCGGCAGGCGCGGGTTGTCGGCGTTGATCTGAGCCCGGAAATGCTTGCCCGGGCGCGCCGCCGAAGGGCGGAGAACCGGGTCACCTTTGTCGAGGCCGACATGGGCGAGCTCCCCTTCGACACGGGAGGCGTCGATCTTGTCACCGGAGGTTACGCCCTGAGAAACGCCCCGGACCTCGACCGCCTCCTCGCCGAACTCGCCCGGGTACTGAGGCCGGGAGGTTCTCTCGCGATCCTCGACTTCTCCCGCTCATCCCACCGGTTCCCCCGGGAGCTGCAGCTGGGAATCCTCAGCTTCTGGGGGCGACTCTGGGGCCGACTCCTCCACGGAAACCCGGAGGTCTACGGGTATATCAGCGAGAGCCTCCGGCGATTTCCCTCCACCCCGGAGCTCGAGAAGCGGCTGGGGGAACACGGGTTCCACTCCCTGAGATCCCGGAGTTTCTTCTTCGGCCTGGTAACCATCACCCGGGCACGCCGGTAGGCTCACTACCCCAGGGGCTGCGGCGAAAGGGTGAGCTCAACATTGAAAAGTGCTCCATCAGCCGCGGCGCCCGGCTGCCGGAGAGCAGAGATCCCACAAGGCGATCCCTCAAGGGGGAGAGAAACCATCCCGAGGCGGTGCCCACCTTCATCCCGAGAACCGACCGACCCGCGGCAACAGCGAAGGCGGCTCTCCTGCGCCTCTCGTACTCCCGGGCGAGGGCGGCGGTCCGTTCAGGCTCCCGAAGGGCGAGGGTGATGAGATCCGCAAGGTGTTCGGCATCACCAATACCGACGTTCATCCCCTGCCCGCCGATCGGAGGCATCAGATGCGCCGCGTCCCCGGCGAGAAAGAGTGGTGGCCTCGCCCACCGTCGGGCCTGCCTCCGCTCCGTCTCAAAAGAGCTTCGCCACAGCTCCCGGGAGGCGCACAGGTCAAAGCCGCCGCGCCTCAGGACAAGCTCCTCGAGGAGCCCGGGCTGCGGGTCGGGCTGGTAGCTTCTGGTCTGGGCGATCCACCGGCGAGTTCCCCCAGGGAGCGGAAAGGACTCGAGGGAGCCCTGGGGGGTAAAAAAGAGATGAGCATCCTCCCCGAGATCGGTCCGGTCTTCGAAGTCCCCCATGACGAAGGACTCGGAGAGAACCCTCCCCCGCCACACCCGCGTCACCGCGCCCCGGACGGTGCTCCACTTCCCGTCGCAGCCGCAGAGGAAGCGGGAGGTGATGCGCCGCCCGTCGTCGGTCACCGCGGTCACTCCCGCGTCCCCTCCCTCGAGGGCGACGAGGCGGGTACCCCGGAGAATCTCCACCGAAGGGTAACCGGTAAGGCGAGCCTCGAGAACCCTCTCGGTCTCCACCTGAGGGATCGAGAGAACATAGGTGAAGTCGGAAGGAAGGGTCTCGAAACTCGCCTCCACCGCGTTACCCTCTCTGTCGTGGACCCACGCCCGGCGGACGGGTATACCCCTCTCACAAAGCTGTGCGGCGAGGCGGTACCGCTGGAATATCTCGAGGGATGCGGGGGTTATGCCGATCGCCCGGGATGTCGGTCGCGGCGACCGGCGTGCCTCGAGAACCGTCACCGACCGGCCGGACTCAGCGAGGGCGACGGCGAGGGTGAGCCCAACCGGCCCTCCCCCAACAACCGTCACCCCCTCCTCAGCGAAGGAGGCCACGAGCCTCCTCCAGAGCCCTGCGGTCACGGAGAGTCCGGCGCGACTGCCCCTCGATCCCGTCGATCACGAACCTGAGTATCTCCTGGGACTCCTGCCGGTCGGAGCGCTCCGAGAGGTCGGGAAGCTCCGCCACCCCCTCGTAGTGGGCCGCCGCCTCAAAGGGATCGGCGGCAGACTCATACTCCCGCCGGGCGGAGGAGCGGTGCCTGCCCCGACGCCTGCCGGACCAGCCGCGATCCTCGAGATGGGTGGCGAGTTTGACGTAGAAGTCCCAGTATCGGGTGGTTACCATCCCCGAGTCGAACTGCTCCTCGTGGAGATCGACGGAGAGGCGGGAGTAGGAGACCGCCGCCGCCTTGTCCCCGAAGGCGACAGGAAAACCGGGAACCTGATTGTAGAGCTGCCCGGCCATGTAGTACGGGTTGGCGTACTCCTCGTCGGCCCTCACGCTCCGTCGAACCGACTCCCGCAGATCGCCGGCCATCGACAGGGCGTTCAGCACGCCCTGAAGCTCCCCCTGTTTCGCCATCGCCGCCCCGAGCCAGAAGTGCGTGCGACTGCGCAGGGAGGCGTCCCCGGAATCCGCGGCGAGCTCCACCGCCTCGGCTGCGAGCGCTTCGATCTGTTTGAGCTCCTCCATCCCCCGGGATTCGCCAAGCTCTCCGGAGTAGAGGCCGAGGTCCACCTGGCTGAAACGCGCCCGTGCCCGGCGCCAGATAAGCGCCGCCTCCTCGGCGGAACCCTGCGCCTCGGATGAGAGCTCCTCGAGTATGGAGAGGACCTCGTCGTGCCGGTCCTCGTCGTGCAGCCGGTCAACCTCCCGCAGGCGCTGTGGGGGTATATCCCCTGAGAGCATCCCCGAACTCGCGACGGCGAGGGTAAGGGTCAGTAAAGATAGTCGAATCATGGTAGGAGAGAAGGTAGTAACGCCCGCCTCGATTGAACAGACTAAAAAGGCCCGGTGAGCCTCTGGGCACGCTCACCGGACCGACAGATCAGGTCAACTCGGAATCAGTCGTACAGAAGCGGAGCGATCTCGGGATCATTCATGTTGGAGGCGTCGTAGAAACGCGCACCGGTGTCAACGTCGGAGACCTCTTCGCCCATCGCTGCCCGGTAGGCGAGCTCCACAGCGGTGTAGCCGATCTGGTAGGGGTCCTGGGTAATCGAGCCGAGGAAGTACCCCTCCCGGACGGCGTTCTTCTGCGCCTCGCCGGCGTCGAAACCGACCACGATTACATCCTCGTAGGTGTTGGCAAGCTCGGCTCCGTCATTGGTGGCGGCGAGGATACCGACAACCGTCCCCTCGTTAGAGGCAAAAATACCGCGGATATTGTCCTCTTCAACCCGACCGAAGACCGCGTTGGCAGAGGCCACGACATCCTGGGTCCGGGGAGAAGCGGGAACGATCATATCGATAATGACCGCGGGCTCCTCGCTCTGAGGGCTGTCGGAAGCGATGTAGGCGGCGTTACCCTGAACACGAATCTCGTCCCGGGAGACCCCTGCCTCTTCGAGAAGCTCGATCATCCGGTCGCGGAAGCCGAAACCACGGCTGGTAACCGACTCACTCGTGGCGTCCTGGCTCAGTACCACGAATGTGACAGGGTCCGAGGGAGAAACGTCGTCGAGATCATCCGAGAGCTCCTCAAACATAGCCTCTGCCCCGAGACCCGCGGCGTTGAGGTTGTCGGTGGAAGCGTTGGCGTGAATCGCCCCTTGCGGAGCGTCGGGTACACCGGAGTCAAACCCGATGATCGGAATCCCGCGCCTCTCGGCCTCGACAAGCTGGTCCATGACCGACTGAGTGTCGAGGGAGGCAAGGGCGATGGCGGAGGGTCCCTCGGCGAGGGCGTTCTGAAGCATCTGAACCTGCTCCTGAATGGCGGCCTCCGAGGTGGGCCCCTCGAACACCATCTCTACGCCGAACTCTTCACCCGCATCCTCGGCACCGGACATGACCGTCTGCCAGAACTGGTGCTGGAAACCCTTGGAAATGACAGGAATGTACATCTCGCCATCTTCTTCCGCCTCTCCGGCGGCGAAGAGGGGAAAGCCGGCGGCAACCAGCACGGTTACCATGACCATCAGAGCGAGTAGTCTCTTGCTCATACAAAACCTCCTTGGAAATCTTTTCCATGGAAACGACGTTTCCATTCTCGTTTTTCAGACCCTCTGTCCCCGGCGCGGGTAGTTCTACTTTTCCCCCTGCCCCTTGGACTGCTCATCGATGAGCTCCCGGATTCTCTGGTCCGAGTCCCGCTCCTCCTTGTGGCGCTCGGCGACCTCAGCCTTCTCCTCCGCCTTTTTCTCGGCGTACTTCCCCCGGGCCTCCTGCCTCACTTCGGCGATCCTCTTTTTGAGCTCCTCAACCGACGAGGAGTCTCCCCTCGATTTCGCCTCCTTGAGCTCCCGTCGAAGCTCGTCGATCCGCTGTTCCTGCTGGACCCGGTACTGCTGCGCAGGGGAGAGAACCTTGACCTCCGACGCTTTGCGTTGCCGGTACATGTCGAGAAGAACCGCTCCGATCACCACAACCCCGGTAAAGAAGTTCTGATACTGGGACTGCAAATCGAGGGCCGGCAGTCCGACGTTAAGCACCGACATGATCAGCACACCGATCAGGGTACCGAACACGCTGCCGATACCGCCGGAGAGGGAGGTGCCCCCGATAACCGCCCCGGCGATCGCGAGGAGCTCAAAGCCCTGCCCCGCGGCGGGCAGGACGGTTGTGTAGAGAGCCGCGTAGGAGATACCACCGATCCCGGCAAAGGTACCGGCGACAACGTAGGCCGACATCTCCCACTTGGCGACATTGACGCCTGAGAGCCGGGCGGCCTCCTTGTTGCTGCCGATGGCGTATATGTAGCGGCCCATCTTGGTCTTGGTGAGAATAATGTGGGATAACAGTACCACAGCGAGAAAGAGTATCGCCCCGGTGGGTATCGAGACATAGTCCTCGGTGATGTACTTGAAAAAGTTCTTGTAGTAGCCGTCCTCAACCGCCCGGGTGGGAAAGGTGGCGCTCTGGACATTCGAGACAATCGCACCGAGGCCCATCGTGATCATCATCGTACCGAGGGTGACGATGAACGGCGGCATTCCGACCCGGGATACCATGATGCCGTTAAAAATACCGAAGCCGATACCTACGAGGACTATCAGTACGAGGCTCGCCTCGATCGACCATCCCCAGGTTTTGTACGCCGTCCCCCCGATAATCGCCCCGGCCATCATGACCGTGCCGACGGACAGATCGATCCCGCCGGTGATGATGACGAAGGTTACGCCGATCGAGATAAACCCGATGTAATAGGAAGCGTCGATGATATTTACCAGGGCGGAATAGGAAAAAAAGTTCCGCCCGAAGATGCCGAAAAAGAGATAGAGAATGATCAGCGCCGCCGGCGCGAGAAGCACCTTTAACCCCTTGTCGCGAAATCTCTCCAGGGCGCTCCTGCTTGAAAGTAATGCCATGATTCCGTTAACTCCGTACTACCGTTTCCACCCGACGCATTGTCGCGTATTCCATCAGCTTTTCCTGGCTCGCCTCGCCGATATCCAACTCACCGGTAATGCGCCCTTCGCACATTACGATTATCCTGTCGCTCATCCGCAGCACCTCGGGGAGCTCCGAGGAGATCATGATAATGGACTTGCCCTCCTCCACCAGCTCGTTCATGAGCGTGTAGATTTCGCTCTTCGCTCCGACGTCGATGCCCCGGGTCGGCTCGTCGAAGATGAGAATGTCGCTGTTCCGGATGAGCCACTTTGCCAGAACCACCTTCTGCTGGTTTCCTCCCGAGAGGTTGCGTACCAGCTGGTCGATGGTCGGAGTCTTTATGTTGAGCTTGTTGACGTACTCCCTCGCCGTATGCTCGACCTTCCTGAGGCGAACGAAGGGTCCCGCGTCAAACTTGTCGAGGGTCGAGAGGACCAGATTATCGGCGACCGAGAGGTTGAGGGCGATACCGAACCGTTTTCGGTCTTCCGAGAGGTAGCCGAGCCCGCGAAGGACCGCGTCGGCGGGGGTGGCGATCCTCGCCGGCTCCCCTTTGATCTCGATACTCCCACTCTGGATCGGATCCGCTCCGAAGATCGCCCGGGCGGTCTCGGTACGCCCCGCCCCGATGAGCCCGGCAAAGCCGAGTATCTCGCCCCGGCGCAGCTCAAAGGAGACATCCCGTACCAACGGGCCGGCGTAGAGGTTGGTTACCTTGAGAACAACCTCGGCGTCCGGGGAAACCCGACTCCTGGTCTTCGGTTCCTCAAAGATTACCCGTCCGACCATCTCGTTGATAATCTCCTGTTTGGTCACCTCCCTGGTCAGATGGGTTCCCACAACCTCCCCATCCCGCATGACCGTCACCCGGTCGGTGATCTTGTGAATCTCATCGAGGCGGTGGGAGATGTGGATCATTCCGACCCCCCGACTGCGCAGATCCCGCATGATCGTAAAGAGTTCCTCGATTTCCGTGTCCGTCAGGGCCGCGGTGGGCTCGTCGAGAATAAGCACCTGCAGGTTATGGGAGACCGCCTTGGCGATCTCGACCATCTGCTGCCGGCCCACGGTCAGGTTACCGAGGGTCTCGGCAGGGTCGATTTTCATGTTGAGCCGCCGAAAGAGCTCGGCGGCGCGACGGTTCTGGGCGGCGTCGTCGAGAAAGAGCCCGTTGCCCTGCATCGACTCCCGACCGATAAAGATGTTCTGGGCAACGGTGAGATGATCCATCATGTTCAGCTCCTGATGGATAATTCCGATACCGAGGCTCATAGCGTGCTTCGGATCCCGGGGATTGAACCGTTGCCCCATGTAGTAGATCTCGCCGAAATCACGCTCGTGGATGCCGGTGAGGATCTTCATCAGGGTCGATTTACCCGCGCCGTTTTCCCCGACAAGAGCGTGAATCTCCCCCGGTTTCAGGTCGAAACTGACGGATTTGAGGGCGTGGACACCGGAAAAGCGCTTTTCTATGCCTTCCACGGCGAGCAGTTGATCAACCCGCATTAAACCTCCCGTAAATGTTAAAACATCGTTACACGGGTTTACTCAGGCGTAAAGCGTAAAATCGTCCACAAAAGGGTCGTGATCTTCCGTCAGCGCGGGCTCTCCCGATCAATAACGGGAAACAGCAGCCGCTGATTCTCCTCGGTAAAGATCTCCTCCCGTCGCACGAGGACCGAGCCGGTATGGATCACCGGCTCCACATCCCCACCCCGCAGGGCGTCGACAACCGCTTGTATGCCGAGGTAGCCCATGTTGAAGGGGCGCTGTACCACCAGTGCCCTGACCACCCCCTGCTCGAGAAACCGGATCTCCTCCCGGGAGTTGTCAAACCCTACGAGGATGACCTCGTCGTAGCGCTCCTCGTCCCGCAGCGCCCGGCCGACTCCCACGGTGGAGCTCTCGTTCAGCGCCACCACACCGCCGAGGTCGGGGTAGGTCTCGAGGAGCTCGAGGGTTATCCGGTAGGCGCGGTCGGGGTCGTTGTCGGAGTAGAAGGTTCCCGGTATCTCCCGGACTCCCGCCTCGGAGAGCGCCCCGCGCACCCCAAGCTCCCGGTCTATCGCCGTGGCCACCCCGGGAATGTGCGAGACAATCGCCACCGCTCTGCCCGGCGGGAGCAGTCGGGCGACCTCCGCCCCCGCCTTGCGGCCGGCGGCGACGTTATCGGTGGCAACAAAGCTCACCGGCACATCGCTGTTCAACGCGGAGTCGAGAGTAACGATGGTAACGCCTTTTGCCGCTGCCTCCTCGGCGAGGGGAACGAGGCGATTGAAGTCCGAGGCGGCGAGGAGTATTGCCTCGGGAGACCGGGCAATGACGTTTCTGAGGATCTCTATCTGCCCGTCCACATCCCGCTCCCAACGGGGCCCGACTATTGCCGGCTCGACGTTCAGCTCCGTGGCAGCCTCCTGGATGCCCGCCCGCACGATCTGCCAGAACTCCATATCAGGTCCGACGGTCTTGAGCACCACCACAATCCGCTCTCCTCCGGGAGGCTCGGTAAGAAAGGTGGTAACCCTCGGGATGAGTGTAACCGCCGCAAGAAGCGCGACCCCCAGGAGTGGGAGAAGGACGATCTGTTTCCGGTTCATGCCGAGCCACCCCCGTTGCGATGCTCCCTCACGATCGGAACTCGCAGCTCCACAACGGTACCGACGCCACCGCTTCCGGAGAGAAAGCGCAGACCGTACTGGTCGCCGAAGTAGAGCTTGATCCGTTCGTGGACGTTACGCACCCCGACCCGGGAGTGGAGGGTGACCCGTTTCGCGACGGTTGCCGTCCCTCCACCGCGGGCCGGCCCGCCGGTCGGCGGGTTCGGGGAGGTCTCATCCCGAGCCGTTCCCTCGAGAATCGCTGCCATCTCATCCGGATCCGCTCCGACTCCGTCATCCTCCACGTAGAGCACGACCTGCTCTCCTTTTCGCCTTCCGCCGACGAGAACCCTCCCCCCGCCGCTGTTGTTCTTCACACCGTGGTAGATCGCGTTTTCCACGAGAGGCTGGAGGATAACCTTCGGCACGAGAAGTGAGAGAATCTCCTCCTCCACCTCCACGGAGAAGTCGAGCATGTCCTGGTACCGCATCTTCTGAATGGTGAGGTAGTTCTCGATGTGGGTGATCTCGTCGCGAATGGAGACCAGCTCGTCCCCCCGGCTTATGGAGAGCCGCAGGAGCCGGGCGAGGGCGGCGACCATCTTTACCACCTTACCGTGCTCCCTCGTTTCCGCCATCCATATGATCGAGTCGAGGGTGTTGTAGAGAAAGTGAGGAGTGATCTGGTTCTGCAGCGCCATCAGCTCGCTCCTGCGCTTCTCCTCCTGCTCCTCACCGTTTCGTCGTACGAGCTCCCGAATCCTCGCCACCATGATATTGAAGTCCTTGGCAAGCTCACTGATCTCGTTGTTCCCGGAGACATCTGCGGAGATATCAAAGTTTCCCCCCTCGACCGAGCGCATCGTCGACCGGAGCCGAAGGATCGGTCGGGAGAGGTGGTGGGAGATGAACAGGGAGAGTAAAATGGCGAAAACCACGCAGAGAAGGGTCCAGTAGAAGTAGTATCGCTGGACCTGAACGCGGTTTCGTACCAGTTCAGCGGTGTAGTTGACCCCGACGGTCTTCCAGCCGGTACGATCGGATGACGTAACCGTGTAGAGCCGCTCCCCCTTCTGGTCAACAACGTAGAAGGAGCCGCCGGGATGCTCGAGAACCCGTTGGTGGTACTCCTGCTCCAGGTCGCTGTAGATGAGCTCCTGCCGGGGATGGTAGACGATGCTCCCGTCGGGGGCGACGATAAAAAGATAGCCCCGGTCTCCGAGGCTGATGCTGCTGAGAAGCTCCCTGATTACCGAAAAGTTGAGGTCGACGAGCATGACTCCATGGACCTCACCGGTTACAGGATCGTTGATCGTCCGGCTGAGGGTAATCACCCACGGGTACTGCCCGGCGAGAACATTTTGGACCCGGGAGGAGGATACGACCGCCCGGCCTCTCACCTCCCGGGCCCGGCGGTACCACTCCTGATCCTCGATGCTCACTACCTCGTTGAGACGCACCTCACGCTCCTGGGTGAGAACTTCACCATTGTCTCCGGCAATGAGAATCAGCGAAATGTCCGGCCGGGTCCGGGCGATCGATTTGAGAAAGGAGCTTATCCGCTCTCGGTACCCTCCGCGCTCCTCCGGGGGGATGGAGTCAACGCTTACGAGAAAGCGCTGCACCTGATCGTTGAGCTGGACCACCTCGGCGATGTTCTCCATGTGGTCGACGTAGGAGTCGATGTTCGCCTGAACCTGCTCGATAAGCTGCGCGGTGTAGGCGCGGGAGGTCTCCTCGACCGCCTCCCGGGTAAAGGTGTAGGAGATGAGCGCAAGAATCACCGCCGTCCCGAGAACCAGGGAGGCAAAGGCGAGGGCGATGGTCGTCTGTATCTTTCGGGAGCCGCCTTTCATCGGTTGACGCTGCTGAGCTCCTCCCGGAACTCCGTGGGACTCATGCCCGTCTGCTTGCGAAAGGCTACGCTGAAGTAATGAGGATCCCGGAAGCCTACAGCTTCGGCGATCTCATAGACCCGCTGCTCCCGGCGCCTGAGCAGAAGCTTTGCCTCGTCAATCCTGGTCCAGGTGAGGTACTCGAGAATCGTCATCCCCGTGTGGCTCTTGAACACCGGGCTCAGGTAGCTTTTGCTCACCGAGAGGGCGCGGCAGACACTCTGGAGGGTGAGATCAGGATCGGTGTAATGGCGGTGAATGTACTCCTGCGCCGCCTGCGCCTTGAGGGTCGAGTGCTCCTTCCGGCGTCCGTCGAGATGGGCGCCTGCATCCCGGATGAGAGCAAGAAACCAGTGTTCCATCTCCTCGAGGGTCTTCATGCGGGAGAACTGCTCAAAGGGATTGGGCGCAATTCCGGGGAGCTTGCGGTAATCGAGGCCGGTAGCCTGGAGCCCGGAGATCGTCTCGGAAAGAAGCTGATGCATAACAACGTAGCACTCCTGGAGATCCTCGCTGTTGTGACGCAGGGACCCTGTTACCTCCAAAAGGGCGTGGCGCGCCTCGTCGGCGAGCCCCGCCTGGATCGCCCGCAGATAGCGCTCCCGGACCGGTCGGGTGTCCGGGCCGGCGCTCTCGGCTCCTCCGCCCCGGACCTCCTTGATCGTCAGGGTCTGATTTGTCCCGCGGATGAGGCGCCGTTCCAGGGCTGTGCGTGCCTGGAGGCAGGATACCGAAAGGAGCGGGAGCTCCCCCACGGGCTCTCCGATTCCGATCGAGACGGTCCCGGGCAGGGAGTGCTCGGCTCCCTCGGAAATCTCCTCCGCCAACTCCAGGGCGACCCCCTCGCAGGAGACCGGATCATCACAGGAGAGGATAATAACCGCCGCCCCTCCCGGCGTCGCAAAGAAGATAGCCCCCTTGCGGGAGTCAACGAGTTCGGCAAGCAGGGACTGGAGACCAAGCCCCCGAACCGGCTCCTCCGTCTCTCCCGCAGCCGGGTCGGGATCACAGACGAGGGCGATGTAGAATGGGCCGGGCAGATCGAGATCGAGAAGCTCGACGCCCCGGCTGAGCTCCTGAGCCGTCATGGTTCCCTGGATGAGCCTTGTGAGAAACCGTTCCCGGAAGACGGGAAAGCTCGCCCGAAGCTGCTCCTGGAGCCGCTCGGCCCGACGCAGGGACTCCCCCTCCCGGTCGAGGTCCTGCCTGAGGCAGTCGAGAAGCGTCGACAGCTCCTCGGCGGTGATCGGCTTGAGGAGAAAATCCTCCGCCCGAAGCTTGACCGCCTCCTGAGCGTACTGGAAATCGTCATACCCGGTCAGAAAGATCGTTCGCGTAGCCGGCAGCTCCTCCCGTACTGTCGAAGCTACCTCGAGACCGTCGACAAAGGGCATGCAGATATCGGTGAGGACTACCTGCGGCTGGTGCCGCCGGATCGCCTCGAGCCCATCGCGACCGTCCCGGCAGGCGGCCACGAGATGGAAACCGTGCTCGCCCCAGGGGATACTCTCTGCCATGCCTTCTCGGACGACCTGCTCGTCGTCAATCAGGACGATTCGATACATCTGCTGGAGTAACTCCTTTCTCTTCAACAGTTATACCACAACAGCGATGCCGGGAGGCAGAGAGTTTATCAGTACCAGCCGCCGGCCGCTGTCGCCGGCCGTTGCCGCCGGCCGTTGTCGCCGGCCGCTGTCGCCGGCCGTTGTCGTCGGCCGCTGTCGCCGGCCGTTGTCGCTGGCCGTTGTCGCCGGCCGTTGTCGCCGGCCGTTGTCGCC
>JBKHDM010000037.1:0-28060 GCA_046541355.1 Spirochaetaceae bacterium | reverse complement strand
GCGAGCCGGCTACCTACACGGTAACCTACGACGCGAACGGGCGCGAGAGCGGCACGGCACCAGATGACCAAACAAAGATCGAAGGCGAGGACCTGACGCTTGCCGGCAACAGCGGCGATCTCACGCGCTCCGGGTACACATTTGCCGGGTGGAACAGCGCCGATGACGGCACGGGGACGAGCTACGCCGAGGGTGCGACGTACGGCGCGGACGCGGACGTCACTTTGTACGCCCAATGGTCTGCAATAGGCGAGCCCGGCGAAGCCGGCGGGGTCATCTTCTACGATGATGAGGCCGACGGCACCGACGACATTGCCGGGGCGCGGTATCTGGAGGCGTGGACGGCGAATGAATCGGGGATGTATGAGTGGAAGACAAGCCAGACCCACACAACCGGGACGTCGCCAGCCGTAGGCAGCGGATACGAGAACACGTATAGCGCGATGACCGGGTCCGAGCATCCTGCCGCGAACGTTGTGAGGAATGCCACGCACGGCGGACACAGCGACTGGTTCCTGCCGAGCAAGAATGAGTTGGACCTGATGAACCAGAATAAAGAAGCTTTTGGAGCAGGTTTTAGCTCTTTGCTTTGGAGTTCCTCCGAGAGCACGGCAGAACGTGCGTGGTTCCTGAACCTCGGCTCGGTCCAGATCGTCCAGAAGGACTTCGCTGGCTTCGTTCGTGCCATCCGGGCCTTTTAACTATTCGACCATTTGGCTATCCGTTTGCGTACAAGAAGGGTGTGCAGGGGCGGCCTGCGGCCCTGACCCGGGGAGGAATCGACCATGTGGCTTCGGGAGGTAACGGTGAAACGAAGAAGATATTGGATGGCCGGAGTTCCGGTGTTTATTGCAGTGTTTCTCACTGGATGCAACCTCGACGGCTCACAGCAGTCCGGGAACTCGGATTCGAACGGCAACCCGGTTGCGCTCGACGTACTCGTAGCGGTCGGTGACACCGATGGTGCGGCGAACGCGCTGTACTTCGGTGACGGGGCAGGGGGCTTCACAGTGGCGGATCTTGCGAGTGACGAGCTGCAAGCCGGCGGAGTCGCCCTGGCCGACTTCGATGGAGACGGAAATCTGGATGCATTCGTTCCAGACAACGGCAAGAACGTGATTAATTCTGGAAACGGGGCGACAGCTTCACCGCTTCTCCCGCAACCGACGTCGATGGGCGCATAAGCTTCTCCGCGGCGGCCGACTACCTGAATCATGATGACGATCTCGACGTCTACGTCGCCAATCTTGGTGTGAACCGCGTCTACATTGGAGACGGTTCGGGAGGGGTTACCGTCAGCGACACCGGCCTTAGTCCCGTTGGCAACAGCAGGAACTCCTGGGCAGTGGCCCTGGGAGATCTTAATGGTGACGGCAACCTGGAGGCGTTCATCACCAACAACGGGAGCGAGGATCTCATCTACCTTGGCGACGGAACCGGCGGATTCGACGGCGGATCCAACGCATCCGCTGCGACAGGCCAAAGCATGTCGGCGGTCGTTGGAGAGTTCGATGGACGCTAGGTGGTGGATGTATGGGAGCTCTGCGATGGCGATCCTGGGGACAGCCGTGCAACCTGTCGGGGAATGCAGAGACCGGCGACTCCCTGCCGCCTGGTGAGGTCACCAATCTCGGGGCCCAGCCCGGGAGCGAAGGCGTGGGCTTGACGTAGACCGATCCAACGGAGACGAATCTCGCCGGCATTGAGGTTTCATGGAGCCAGGACGGATCATCTCCGCAAGAGCTTGCGCGCGGGAGCAGATCGACGGCCGGCAGCCGCGGGCTCTACTTTGCAAGCCGCTCTACCTGCTCCCGCTCGTACTCCCGGATCTCTCCTAACGAGGCGTACCGCTGCCCGGCGAGGCGTCCGACGGGATCGAGCATCCGCTCGTCCACGTGAAGGGCGTCATCCACCAGCCCATCGGCGGTGTGGAGGAGCAGGAGGCGGGCGAGGATGAGGGTGGAGCTTCCGGGGCCGGTGCCGACCTGCACCTCCCGGTCGAGTCGGCACTCAAAGCGGACCCGGGCTTCCGCCACCCCGGGAGGTTCGATCAGCCGGGAGGGAACCTTCTCGAGGCCGAGAGCGTCGAACTCGTCCACACCGGCGGGGTAGCTCGCGGCGCTCTGGTTCATCCGCTCCTCGAGGGCGACGGGCACGAGGTTTATCACAAGCTCCCCGCTCCGCCGGATATTCGCGAGGGTGTCCTTCATACCCCCGGGGTACGCTCCGGACTCCACCGCGCCGTCCCCGGGATGGGCAAAGGAGATAGAGACGGTTGCCGGCCGGGAGGCGACGCCGTTGAAGTAGCTGAAGGGGGCGAGGTTCGCACTTCCCCCTCCATCGACGGTCGATACCCAGGCGATCGGTCGGGGGACGATGGTACCGGTGATGAGCTTGTACACATCCCGGTGTGCCATCCCCTCGGGTTCAAAAACCATCAACCACCCTGTTCGACGAGGAACTTCTCCGCCTCGAGAGCCGCCATACAGCCGGTGCCGGCGGCGGTCACCGCCTGGCGGTACACCTTGTCCTGCACATCTCCGCAGGCAAAAACGCCCTCCACGCTGGTCCGGGTGCTCTTTCCCTCGGTGACGATGTAGTTCTGATCATCCATCTCGAGCAACCCTTCGAGGAACTTGGTGTTCGGCTCATGTCCTATGGCGTAGAAAAGCCCGTTCGCCTCGATAGCACCCTCCTCGCCGGTCACTCTGTTCCTGGTCTTGACCGTCGTCAGAAGGGTTTCTCCGGAGACCTCGGTGGCCACGGTATTCCAGATGATCTCGATCTTCGGGTTCTCGAGAACCCGCTCCTGCATGATCTTTGAGGCGCGCATTTCGTCCCTGCGGACGAGCATCTTGACGGTGGAGCCGAACTTGGAGAGATAGGTCGCCTCCTCACAGGCGGAGTCCCCGCCGCCGATGACGACCAGAGGCTTGTTGCGAAAGAGCGGCAGGGCGCCGTCGCACACCGCGCAGGCGGAGATTCCCTTCTGCCAGTAGGTCTCCTCTCCCGGCAGGTGGAGTCGCCTTGCCGTCGCCCCGGTTGCGATAATGAGGGACTTAGCCTTGTACTCCCTGGAGCCGGCCCGAACGGTGAAGGGGCGGGAAGAGAGATCGACGCTGTCGACTGTTTCGGTACGGATCGTCGTTCCGTACTTTACCGACTGCTCCCGCATTTTGGTCATGAGATCAGGCCCGAGGATTCCGTCGGGAAACCCGGGGTAGTTCTCCACATCCGTAGTGGTGGTGAGCTGCCCCCCGGCTGCCACACCCCCGGCCATAAACCCCTCGAGCATCAACGGCTCGAGCTCCGCCCGGGCGGCGTAGACAGCCGCTGTATGCCCGGCGGGACCGGACCCGATGATTATTACGTTCTGTACTGTTTCGTCTGACATGTGACTGTCTCCTTCTGGATTAATCCGAATATACAAAAAATCATATTTAGTGTCACCACCCTTCACAGTTCCTGCGGGACACGGCGCAGCGCCGAGCGCCGGGGCAGGATGGAGATGGTGTAGGTGGCCAGGGCGATCCAGACGAGGATAAAGCCGGGCAGCCTCGAGAGGGGGAAGGGCTCGCCGAAGGCGAACACGCCGATGAGAAGCATTATCGTCGGTGCGAGGTACTGAATAAAGCCGACACTCGACAGCGGGATACGCATCGCCGCCTTTGCAAAAAGCATCAGGGGGATAATCGTCACCACCCCGCCCCCGACGAGAAGCGCCGTTACCAGGGGGATGCCGGACATGAACGCCGCCTCCCCCCGAATCCCGGAGCGCAGGGCGAGGGTGAGGGCGGCCGGGGCAACCACAACCATCTCCACGGCGAGACCCTGCATCGAGGTCACCTTAACCCGCTTTTTGATCAGGCCGTAGAGGCCGAAACTGAAGGCGAGGACAACGCTTATCCAGGGGAGGTAGCCGAGGTTCCAGGTGAGATAGGCGACGCCGGCTGTGGCGAGGAGCAGAGCGTAGCGCTGGAGCTTGAGGAGCTTTTCGCCGAGGACGAGGGTACCGAGGAGAACGCTCACCAGAGGGTTGATGTAGTAGCCGAGACTCGCCTCGACGGTCCGTCCACCGGTAACGGCAAAGACGTAGACAAACCAGTTGACCGACACCAGCAGCCCCGCGCCGAGAAGCAGGAGTAGCTCACCCCGCCGCTCGGGGCGCAGGAGGTCGACGGGAACCTGCCGCCGGAGCAGGAGGTATGCCCATCCCATCACGAACGCCCAGATTACCCGGTGCTGGAGGATTTCGAAGGAACTCACGCCCCGCAGGGGATACCAGTAGAGGGCGGCGAATCCCCAGAAGAGAAACGCCCCGAGTGCAAAAAAGACACCCGTCACGAACTGAGGTTCCCGGGAGGTTCTCGCGGAACTGAAGGTGTGCTGCTTCATTTCTTGGGGCAGTATAGCCGAGGTAGCCCGCCGTTCAAACCGGTCGGGCTGGACCCTGTAAAGGTATCAAGAAGCGTGTTGGTAGATCGCTCCAAGATACTATGAAGTAACGACTTATCCTCGAGTTATCCTCGAGAACGGTTATTGATGGTGTAAACCTCTGCTTAGAAAGGAGTTAGTCTCGTTTTATCAACACGCTTCTCGATACCTAGGGGCCCTTTCCACAGCGGGGCGCTCTACCGTATCTTTTCCACGCAAAGAAGGAGAAACAATGAGCTATTACATGGCCACAACCCTCTCGCTCGCCTTTGACGAGGCGGTCGAGAAGGTAACCGAAGCGCTCTCAAAGGAGGGTTTCGGCGTCCTCACGGATATCGACGTGAGGGCAACGATGAAAAAGAAGCTCGACGTCGAGTTTCACAACTACAGGATCCTCGGCGCCTGCAATCCGGCTTTTGCCCACAAGGCACTGGAAGCGGAGGATAAGATCGGGACGATGCTTCCCTGTAACGTTATCCTGCAGGAGCGGGAGCCGGGAAAAGTCGAAGTGGCGGCGGTCGATCCGGTGAGCTCGATGCAGGCGATAGAGAATCACGCCCTCGCTCCGGTGGCCACGGAGGTCCGCAACCGTCTGAGCCGCTGCATCGAGAGCCTCGGTTGAGAGCCTCGGCTGAGAGAGCCGTGATAGCGGGCAGTTCCAGGGGAGGTAGTCATTGACGCGGGGCCGGGTAGGGACTACCATTGGAGCGGCATCTAAATCCATATACCACAGAGGAATACATGAGTAACTTGGCTATTCAATACATGGGACTCGACCTGGAAAATCCCTTCGTCGTTTCCAGTTCGAGTCTCACGAACACGGTCGACAAAGTAGAAAAGTGCGCGGCCGCCGGGGCGGGGGCGGTGGTTCTGAAGTCCCTGTTTGAGGAGGAGATCCAGGCGTCCATCGACTCCATGGGCCAGTCCGCCCTCGAGCATACCGAAGCTCTCGACTACATAACGTCCATCGAGACAAGCACCGGGCTTCAGCAGTACATCGACCTTATTCGAGGGGCAAAGAAAGCGGTCTCGATTCCCGTTATTGCAAGTGTCAACGCGGTTCGAGAGCAGTGGTGGGTGGAGCACGTTCCGAAGCTGGAGTCCGCCGGGGCCGACGCGATCGAGCTCAACATTTCCCGGCTCCCGAGCGACTACCGTGACTCCGACGAGAAGATCATCAACTCCTACGTCAAGACCGTGGAGCAGGTCCGAAAGATCGTGAGTGTTCCAATCGCCGTAAAGATTGGTCACTACTTCACCTCCATTCCGGCGTTTGTGGACAAGCTCGGCTGGGCGGGAGCGGACGCGGTGGTACTCTTTAACCGGTTCTATCAGATCGATATCGATATCACCAAGATGAAGCTCTCCAACTCCTCTCCCCTCAGCAGCCCGGAAGACCTCGCGGTGCCCCTGCGCTGGCTCACCCTCCTGTACGGCAACACCGACCTCGACATGGCCGCCTCATCCGGCGTCCATGACGGCAACGGCGCGGTAAAGGCGGTACTCGCCGGGGCGACGGCGGTCCAGGTCTGCTCCGCCCTCTACAAGCACGGGGTCGACTACCTCACCACGATCAAACAGGAGTTCGCCGGCTGGATGGAGACTCACCGGTTCGACTCGGTTGCTGAGATGCGGGGTCGTCTGAGTCAGAAGCAGAGTAACGTGCCGGAGACCTACGAACGACTCCAGTACATCAAGGCGCTTGTAGGACAGGAATAGCGCCGTGCCGGTAAACCGCCTCTCGCTATACGAAGCCGCGCGGGAGGCGGCGCGCCTCGGCGGACAGCGGTCGCGACAGCTGCTTCACGCCGCCGCCGTCCGGAGCAAGTCCGAAAGCTATGACCTGGTAACCGACGCGGACCTCGAAACCGAACGCTACATCCGGGAGGTTCTCCTCTCCCGTTTCCCGAAACATGAGATCCTCGGAGAGGAAGGGGGCGGGTCGACCCCTCTCGACGCTCCGGCCCTCTGGATTGTCGACCCGATAGACGGCACCAACAACTTCGTCCACGGTATACCCCACTACGGCTGCTCCGTCGCCTACGCCGAGGGGGGCGAGGTGGTGGCCGGCGCGGTCTTTGACCCGGAGCGGGGAGAGCTGTTCTCCGCCTACCTCGGGGGCGGGGCGTATCTCAATGGTGAGCGGATCGGCGCCTCCGCCGCCTCGAGGCTCTCGGAGGCGATGGTATGCACCGGTTTCTACTACGACCGAGGCACTATGATGCGCCGAACCCTCGAGGCGATTGAGCGCCTCTTCGAGGCAAAGATCCACGGCATCCGGCGCACCGGCAGCGCCGCTCTCGACATATGCTGGACCGCCTGCGGCCGCTTCGACGCGTACTTCGAGTTCAACATCAACCCGTGGGACTTTGCAGCGGGCGTCCTGATCCTCGAGGAGGCGGGGGGAATCGCCACCGGGAGCGACGGGACACCTCTCTCCCTCAAAAGCCGACAGATCGTCTGCTCAGGGCGAGATCTCCATCGGGAGCTTATCTCTATTCTTCCTTGATCCTGAAACAAAAAGGGAGCGGCCGCCCCGGAGGGGACCACTCCCTTTTGCCGTTGGCGTTGCGCCGCCGGCATCACGGTACGCTACGGACGGCGGGGACCGCCCGCAGGCTTACACCATACCGGTAAAGCCCATAAATGCGAGGGCAAGGAGGCCGGCGGTCACAAGGGTGATAGGGCCGCCCTGCATCGCTTTGGGTACGTCGAGCAGTGCGAGGCGCTCCCGGATCGCCGCCATCAGCATGAGGGCGATCATAAAGCCGATCGAGCTACCTACCGCAAAGACGACGCCCTCGGCGAGATTGTACTCGTTGTTGATCACCAGAAGCGTTGCTCCGAGGATGGCGCAGTTGGTGGTGATCAACGGGAGAAAGACCCCGAGAGCCTGGTAGAGAGGCTGACTCACCTTCTTCATCACGATCTCCACCAGTTGGACCAGGGAGGCGATGACAAGAATAAAAGCGACGGTCTGCATGAACGCGATGCCCAGGGGGTCGAGTACCAGATTCTGAATGAGAAAGGTGGCTATGGTTGCCAGGGTCATGACGAAGAGCACCGCGGCACCCATGCCGACGGAGGTCGACAGCCGGGAGCTTACCCCTAAAAAGGGACAGATCCCGAGGAACCTCACAAGAACCATGTTGCTCACAAAGAGGGAGCCGAACAGTATTGCCAGCAGTTCCATCACTTACCTCCAGCGCTTGCGGTTACAGGCTCCGGGGCGCTTCGGTGGGCCCGGGCTGTTGACCACGCCTCGAAGCGCTTCGAGGCGAGATTGACGGCGGCGATGAGAAATCCGAGGGCGAGGAATGCCCCGGGAGGCATCACGAAAACGAGAATGTTCCCCGCCTCCGGGATGAGCTGTACGCCGAACAGGGCGCCTGCTCCGAGGAGCTCCCGGATAGCGCCGAGGATCGTGAGGGCGTAGGTGAACCCTATCCCCATACCGAGGGCGTCTATTGCCGAGGGGACTACGGAGTTCTTCGAGGCGAACGCCTCCGCCCGACCGAGGATGAGGCAGTTTACGACGATCAGAGGGATAAAGATCCCGAGCTGGGCGTGGAGGGCGGGCAGATACGCCTGCATCGAGAGGTCGATGATGGTCACGAAACTCGCGATAATGACGATGTAGGAGGGGATGCGCACCTTCTCCGGGATGATCCCCTTGACCAGGGCGACGACGACGTTGGACCCCAGGAGGACCGCCATACTCGCAAGCCCCATCCCGAGGCCGTTTATCGCCGAGCTCGTCACTCCGAGGGTCGGGCACATACCGAGGAGCATCGCGAAGATCGGATTCTCCTTGACGATACCCTTGGAAAACTCTTTACCGAAACTCACTTACGCTCCTCCTTCCTGTAACGCCTCATGGGCGCGGCGGACCGCGTCGCAGAAGGCGCGGGAGGTGATGGTGGCGGCGGTAATCGAGTCAACCTCGCCGCCGTCGTTTGATACCCGTATATCATCCTCTTCGGGATCGAGCCCGAAGACCTGGGACTGAAACTCCTCTTCCGTCATCTTGGCACCGAGGCCCGGGGTCTCGAGGTGGGAGAGGACGGAGGTTCGGTGTATCGTCCCGTCCGCCTCAAAGCCGACCATCACGGTGATCGTGCCGGAGTAGCCCTCGTCGGAGTAGCTCTGGACCGCCGCGCCCACAGACTCTCCATCGAGGGTGGCGGGGTAGATGGTGATCCGTGGATCGGAGTCGAGGTTGTACGCCTCTTCGGCGGGGTTGTTGTCGAACTCGGGCAGCACCTGCCGGATAGCCTCGGTCCGCCGCTGTTCGGCGAGGTCGTCAATCCGGTCGGCGGTCTGGGTGTAGGTAAAGCCGAGGGCCGCCGCGGAGATGAGGCAGATCAGGGTGAGCACGATAAACATGTTTGCGAGGCTGGACTTCATTTTTTCAGCCATGACTCGCCTCCTTTCCAAAGCGCTTCGGTTTTACGTACTTGTCGATCAGGGGAACCGCGGCGTTCATCAGGAGGATCGAGTAGGAGACGCCCTCGGGGAATCCGCCGATCAGCCGGATGAGCCCGGTCAGAAGTCCTCCTCCGACCGCGAAGATCACTTTCCCCTTCATCGACATTGGTGAGGTTGTCATGTCGGTCGCCATAAACCAGGCGCCGATCATTGCCCCTCCGGCGAGGATGTGAAAGAGAGGGTCGGCGTACTGTGCCGGGTCGATCACCCAGAAGACGCCGGTGATCAGTGCGAGGGAGCCGAGAAAGAGCACCGGTACCTGCCAGCTGATCCACCCCTTGTAGACCATAAAGAGTCCGCCGAGGAGGACCGCCGCGGCGCTTATCTCGCCGATACAGCCGCCCTGGTTTCCGATGAACATATTGAGGTAGCCGGGAAACTCTCCCGCCCCGTAGCCGCTCTCCTTGAGAATACCGAGGGGAGTGGCGCCGGTGATCGCGTCGGAGTTCCACATAAACCGGGTCTCCCCCTGGACGGGCCAGGTGGTCATGGTGACAGGGAAACTGGTGAGCATAAAGGCGCGCCCCACCAAGGCGGGGTTGAAGGGGTTGTTCCCGATACCACCAAAGGCCATTTTGGCGATGCCGATGGAGACGATCGCGCCGACGGCAACCTGCCAGAGGGGTATGCTGCTCGGCACGTTAAAGGCGAGGAGCATGCCGGTGACCGCCGCGGAGCCGTCCATGACGGTGGTCTGCTCCATCCGGAAGATGAAGCGCTGCACCAGGTACTCCACCGCCATGCAGGCGAGAACCGCAAAGAGGGTTACCACGAGGGCGCGGATGCCGAAGAAAAAGACCCCCGCCGCGAAAACCGGCAGCAGGGCGACGCAGACGCCCCACATGATCGATGAAACGCTCTCCCCGCTCTTCTCGTGGGGAGGCAGCGATATTACGAAGCTCTGACTCATCCTCTGCTCCTTCTAAGCTGAACCGCCTTCGCCTTGCCGATCCGGATGTAGTCGAGGATCGGGCGACCGGCGGGGCAGGTAAAGCTGCACCCGCCGCACTCAATGCAATCCATGATGTCGTTGGACTCCGCCTCCTCCCACGCTTCCCGGCGAACCAGTTTCTCCAGGAGGTAGGGCTCGAGACCCATCGGGCAGGCGGTCACGCACTTGGTGCATCGAATGCAGTTTTCAACCCTCTGTCGGCGCGCCTCTTCCGAGGAGAAGACGACGATCCCCGAGGTTCCCTTGGTGGCGGGGACATCGAGAGTGACCGCAGCCTTGCCGGTCATCGGACCGCCGATGACCACCTTGGCGCTGTCCTCCGGCAGCCCTCCGGCGGCCTCCACGAGCTCACTAACCGGCGTTCCGATACGGACGAGGAAGTTGCCGCGGCTGGGCATATGCTTGCCGGTGACGGTTATGTAGCGATCGATCAGCGGCTTGTTCTTCTGGACCGCCTCGTAGACCGAGAGGGCGGTTCCGACATTGTTGACCACACAACCGACATCGAGGGGGAGTTTGCCGCTGGGGACCTCCCGGTCGAGGATCGCCTTGATAAGCTGTTTCTCCGCGCCCTGGGGGTACTGCACCTTCAGGGGCACGACGTCGATCCCCTCGTAGCGGCGGCACGCCTCGCCGACTATGGCGATGGCGTCAGGCTTGTTCGCCTCGATTCCGATAAAGGCGCGGTCAACCTTGAGGGCTCGCCGCAGGAGCTCGGTGCCGACGAGGAGCTCCTCGGGACGCTCGAGCATCATCCGGTGGTCAACGGTGAGGTACGGCTCGCACTCGACACCGTTAATAATGAGGGAGTCGACGCTCTTACCCTCGGGAACCATGTATTTGACGTTGGTGGGAAAGGTCGCCCCGCCCTCGCCGACGATGCCCGCCTCTTTGATCTTTTCGACGATCTCCTCCGGGGAGACGGTGATCTCGGTTACCAGCTCCTCGGAGCGGTCGATCGACTCCTCCCACTCGTCGCCCTCAACGTCGATAAAGACAGCCTCTTTCCGGTAGCCGTTGACATCGACGAAGGAGTCGATCTTCTTCACCTTGCCTGAAACCGATGAGTGGATGTTTGCCGATATGAAGGAGGAGGCCTCACCGATTCTCGTGCCCACCTTGACCATCGCCCCCTTCTCCACCACCGGCTTGGCCGGCGCCCCGATGTGCTGTGCGAGAGGGATTATCGCGCTTTTCGGCGGGTCGAGCGTTCTGATAGCTACATCGGCGGTGAGCTTGTTCTCCGGCGGATGCACACCCCCCATCGGGAAGCTCCGTAATGGGCCGTAGGCTGCTATATCTTTGCTGTTTCTCGTTGCGCTACTCATCTACTACTCCTTCAGGAGGTTGCCGAAGCGGCTTCAGCCTTCGGCTTCGGTTGGGGCGGCTCAAAGGTCGCCAGGATCGCCCCGGTCGGACAGACCGGAACACACTTGCCGCAGGCGATACACTTCTCCGGGTCGATATAGGCGAGGTTATCCTCCATGGTGATCGCCTGCTTTATTGTTTCGCAGGTCTTGACGCACTTTCCGCAGCCGATACACGCCACAGCACAGTTCTTCCGGGCGACGGCGCCCTTCTCCTCGTTGCGGCAGTTGACCCAGACTCTCCGTTCCCTGCGTCCCCGGGGACGGATCTCGATCAGGTTCCGGGGACACGCTCGGACGCAGGCGGCGCAGCTGGTGCAGTTATCCGGGATAACCTCGGGAAGCATTGTCTCAGGGTTGATGTAGATCGCGTCGAACTCGCAGGAGACAACACAGTCGCCGTGGCCGAGACATCCGAAGGGGCAGCCGCCCTCGCCACTGAAGGTGGAGTGAGCGACGGCGCAGCTCGCCGGGCCGTCGTAGGTCGATTTGGCGGGCGATGAGTCGCAGCTCCCGCCGCAGCGGACCACCGCGAGGGTCGGCTTAGCGTCGGCGACCTCGAGACCAAAGTATGCGGCCACCTGATCCATCACCTCCTTTCCCCCGGGAGGGCAGTAGAGACCGGTGATGTCGCCCTTCTCGTCGGCGGCGTTGACAAGCCCCTGGGCCATGCCGGGACACCCGGGAAAGCCGCAGGCGCCGCAGTTTATTCCCGGGAGCATCTCATTGATCTCAGCTACCCGGGGGTCTTCTTCGACGGCAAACTTCTTGGCAACGCCGTAGAGGACCAGGGCGAAGATCGCGGCGAGTCCCCCGAGGGAGAGTACGGAAAAGAGTATTGTTGAACTCACGATATGCCTCTCATCGATCTGTTTTCTATTCCTGTCACCGGAACCGCGGTAAATCGCACCGCCCCGGCGAGCTGGTTTCTGAAGAGGTAAAGGGTCAGGTAGTAGAAGGGGAGAATCCCCAAGCCGCCGACGGCGGCGGCGAGGTCGCTTCCGGTGCGGAAGTAAAGCAGGAAGAAGACCCCCGCGACCAGAAGAAAGGGAAACAGGAAGGTGCAGAGAATCGACAGCCAGGCGACTGACTCACTCACACCGACTCGTACCTGGTCGCCCGCTCGAATACCGCCGTCGTGACACGCCGTGACGACTCGTGTCCGTTGCTCCGCAGGATTGCAGACCGATTTTATCTGGCAGGAGCCGCAGGCGCCGCTCTGAACGAACCGTACCGTGGCGCTCGTTCCGTCGACGTCCTCGGCAACGCCCTCGTGATAGATGATCCTCTGATCATCGCCTGGAGGGTTGTGCATACCGTTATCCTGTACTGTGTATAGTTGCGGAGAAAGGATGCCGAGCTGTTCCGTCTAAAAAGAGTTGCGGTCCCGAATTCCCCGATTCGGAACTGTTGTCACCCTCGTGACAAACTTCTTTTATGGAATAGAGCTCCTTTATCGCACCGCTTGCTGGGATTATAAAACACCGACGCGTATTATGCAACACAATTCACATTAAACGGACAGATAGGCTAATTAATCTGCAATCGCACCGGCTGTCCTCCACCCTGGGGATCCCGGGGGAAGGGCACAAAAAAACCCCCTCGAGAGAGGGGGCTTTAAGGCGCGCTCAGGTGAGAGCGAGGTTTTACGGGGGCGCTACTCTAATGGCAGCCGCAGCTGCCGCCGCAACCGCAGCTGTTGTCGTCTGCTGCCGGCGCTTCGTCGTCGACGGCGAGAATACGAAGGTCAAAGTGAAGGGGGACCCCGGCTAAGGGGTGGTTACCGTCTAAGGTGATCGTCTCATCGGTAACATCGGTTATGAGCATCACTCTCTCCCCGGCGTTTACCCGCATGCCGACCTCCGGGTCTCGACCGAGGGGCAGGGCGTTGCGGGGCAAGGTTGAAACAAGCGCCTCGTCGCGCATGCCGTATCCCTCCTCCGGCGGAATGACAAAGCTGTGCTGCTCCCCGACACGCTTGCCCTCAAGCCTGCTGTCGAGACCGGGAACGACGTCCCCGTACCCCTGGCGAAAGGTAAAGGGTCCGCTGTACTCCGAGCTGCCGAGGAGCGCCCCGTCGGGGGCGCGAAACTCATAGGCGATGGTGATGTATTTGTCTTTTTCTATAACCATGGTTGATCCCTAACCAAACCTATCAGCAATTACCCGGGAGAATCAACTCCTTCTTCCAACTGTTCCGGCGCCCTTGCGATCTCTCTCTCGAGGGACTACAACAGAAGTATGAAGAAACAGAAGGTCGCGATCGTTCTGCTGACGGTGCTTTTTCTCGCTCCGCCCCTGCTCGCAGCTCAGGATGGCTACACCAGTCACAGCAGTGATCAGTACATGCTCGACTTCTCCCATCCCGAGGGGTGGTATGTTACCGAGCATGAGAACAGCCTCGTTCTCCTGAGCTCTCCGGAGCTCGAGGAGCGCCTCGATGCGGAGTTTCCGGATCTCGAGACGGGGGAGATGGTGGTTACAGTCTCAGCTCTACCGGCACTCATGTTTGTCTTTATGGGCATTGAGGCGGACTCAGTTGGGGGGCAGCTCGAAGGTTTTCTCGAGATGATGGTTCAGGAGATTCCCGGCGCTTCGGAGAGCGTGACGAGGAGCAGCGAAGAGGCAAGCAACGGCGTAGCTGTGAGCAGCCTCACCTTCGACACCACCGAGGAGATCGGTGGCGAGGATCGCGAGGTGAGCGGCACCTTTCTCGGCGTGGCGGATGAGGATAAGGGGGTTGTTACCTTCGCCTTTGCCGTCGGTCCCAGGCCTACCCTCAACCGGGAGCAGGAAGCGCTTGTAGAGACAGTGGGTAGCATGGTCTACACCGGGGACATGGAAGAGCTGATGGGAGGAAACTGACCCGCTATGGCCACTACAGAGAGCCCGGAGAGCGAGACCTCCCGTCGGCGGCGACGGTGGCTCGGATTCTCCGTTTTCGGCCTCATACTCATCGGCGCCGGATTCAGCATCGCCGGAGAGGCGATCATCCTCAAAGGAGCGCAGGCTCCCTTCGGTAACTGGTTTTTCCTCGGCACCGCAGGGCTCGTTGTCCTCAACAGCGGGGTCTCATGCGTGGGACAGGGGGTAATAGAGAAGGTTAAGCTCGACCGCCTCCGCTCCGGCGAGTAGGGCGAAAGTAGCTGCGCTGAGTCTCGGGGCGGCGACTGCTCGACAGGTGGCGGATAAGCCACTCTACCGAGCGGTCGTACTGTTGGTAGAGGACCCGCACATGCTCCTGCCTTTTGAGCTCCTCCTGGATCCGCATCCGTTTCTGACGGGAGAGACGGCGGAGGATCTGGTCACGCTCAAAGCCGGTCATGTAGAGCATGGAGAGGGCGATATCCTTGTCCGGGGCGCTCATGAGTCTGTTCTGCACCTCGATCTGATCCGAGAGCCTTACCAGATTGAGGAGGCGATGATGAGCTTCGATCCTTCTCACGCCCCAACTATACTGAAAAATCGGCTATCCGATCGAGAGAATCTCCATCATCGACGGATGGGCAAAGGGTGAACGAAGCAGCTCCTTGAGGCTCATCCCTCGCTCCGCGGCTATCTGCACCGGGGCCATCAGCTCAACCGCATGTTCGCCGAAGGCCGCCCCCCCGAGGACCTCGCCGCTGGTATCGTCCTCCCAGATCTTGATGTAGCCATCCCCGTGATCTTCTATGAGAGGTCCGAGCGCCTCACCGTAGCCTCGCCGGTAGCAGGTGACCCCCGCGCCCTCCTTTTCCCGGAGCTCCTGCACCGGACCGACCTGGGCAAGCCCCGGATGGGTGTAGACCGCCTCAATGTTGAGGCCGGCCGATATGATGTCCCCCTCGGGGTCTCCAACTATCGCCGCGGCGGCGACCCGCCCCTGACGGATCGCCCTGTTTGCGATCATCGGCGCCCCGGTAACATCGCCCACCGCAAAGACCGTGGAGATCGAGGTGCGCTGCTGGGCATCGGTGAGAAGAGCGCCGTTCTCATTGGTCTCGAGGCCGAGGTCGGCAAAGGCAGCGTGGTCCGGCAGCCTCCCGGTGGCGATAAAGGCGTAGTCCGTCTCGATGACCTCGCCCCCCTGGCTCCTGGTGACGACCCTCTCGCCCTCCCGCTCCACCGAGGCGATCGGCGTGTTCCGCATGATTTCGACCCCGAGGCTGGTGAGGTAGTCGGTTACCGACGCGACGAGATCGACGTCGCTCCGCGGAAGAAGACGCTCTATGTTGGTGGCGATGGTTACCCGGCTGCCGAGCTTGGCGAAGACCGAGGCGTACTCGGTGGAGGTAACCCCGCCTCCGACAAAAAGAATGCTTTCCGGTATCTCCTGGAGGAGCCGCGTGTGCCGGGGAGCGATAATCCGCTGCCCGTCGGGTTTGACATTGGGAAAAAAGCGAGGTTCCGAGCCGGTTGCAAGGATTACATAGCGGCTCTCGATCTCGTAGGCGTCCGCTGCCTCCTCTGTCGGTTCAATCCGCAGACGTTGTGGTGAGAGGAGCACCCCTGAGCCGAGATGAACAGCGACGCCGAGCTTCTCCAGCTCCTCGGAAACAGAGGCGCTTCGCTGCTTCATCCGCCGGTTGACTCCCGCGGTAATCGCTTCCACCGCCGGGGTGAGATCCGGGGCGAGACTCCTCGCCTCGTGGTAACGCTCGGCCTCGGCAAGCCAGACCTTGCTCGGCAGGAGACTGCCCACCGTAGCTCGCCCTCCCGGGGGAGTCGCGCTTACCACCGCCACTGTGAGGCCCCGCTTTGCCGCCTGGACAGCCGCCTCCCGCCCGCCAGGTCCGCTTCCGATTACTGTGATATCGACCATACATCTAAAAATAACTATGTACGGCCTCCGACGCAAGAGGGGGCCGGTTACCCTCGGGAACCGAGAAAAGTGTTGCCCGACAATTCCATGGAGATTTATTATTAGGTAAGCTAACTAAATGAGGAAAGGATGAAACAGACAGCAAAACGAATCGCCCTGGGCGCGGGGATAGTGGCGGGAGCCTTCGCCCTGTTTGTTCTCGGGAGTCTCTTTGTGATCAGCCGAACCCAGCCGACCACCGCGGAGGTCGACCTCGGAGTCTCCGGCGGGAGCTTTACACCCTGTCCTGAGACGCCCAACTGTGTTTCCACCATGGCCGACCCGTCAAACGAGACCGCCTACGTCGAGCCGATTCCTCTCTCCTCCGCCGGCGGCGAGGCCGCCCTCGAGGAGCTCACCCGCTGGGTCGAGGAGCATCCCCGGGGTGCCGTCGAGACCCGCCGGGAGGAGTATCTCCACGCCACCTTCGCCTCACCGGGCTTCGGCTTTATCGACGACCTGGAGGTCTACCTGCCCGAGGGAGGGGACGTTCTCCACATCCGGTCCGCCGCCCGGGTGGGGCGCAGCGACCTCGGGGTCAACCGGGAGCGGTATGAGGAGATACGGGGGCGTATCGGTCAATGAAGAAGCGCCTCGGCACACTCCATATCGGTGATAAGGACGTTCGCCACGCCGCCCCGGAGGGCCGAGCGCAGCGGTTCTATCTTGTGTTCTCCCGCGGCGATCACCACGACGTGGGGGATCCTGGTCAACTCATCGAAGGGGAGGTTGGTTATCCGCTCGGAGATCGGGTTGTCCAGCTGTCGCCCCTGGGCGTCGAGGATCGAGAAGTTAGTGGCGCAGCTGCCGCCGCGCTCCCGGAGCATCTCGAGCTCCCGGGACGTAAAGATGCCGCCCTTATAGGCGGAGGTCTCCTCGTCGAGGGCGGAGACGCTCATGAGGACCGCCTTCAACCTGTCCCAGATCTGCCTGACCATCTGAAAGTTACTGTCCTGGGTAAGGGAGTCGCGGATCTCCCGACTGTCCACTACTGCCGGGGTGTTCATAAGAAATGCGCGTCCCCCGATCCTGTCTGCAAACTCCCGGGCGATGCTGTTAGGGTAGATGCCGGTCTCCACGGTACCCATCGCACCGACAACAGGAACGACGTCCACCTCGTTGAGGCCGATTCTCCCGAGATTCTCGCTTACGGTCTTTAGTGTCTCTCCCCAGCTCACCCCGAGGGTGTCACCCCGCTCGAGGATCCGGGAGAGGAGCTCGGTGACCCGATTGGCCATCTCCTGATAGGTGTTCGCCCTGCTGCCGAAGCGGGGCACCAGGAGGCACTCGTCGAGCTTCCACCTGCGCTCCATGGCGATTTCGAGCTCACCGAGGCGGTCGAGGTTCTCGCTTATCGATATGCGCACGATGTCGAGTTCCTTTGCCCGGGAGAGGGCGCGGGAGACGCTCGCTATACTGATGTTGAGTTTCTCTGCTATATCCCGCTGATTCATCTCTTCGAGGTAGTAGAGGCGGGCGACTTTGGCGAGGTAGCTGCGTCGCTCGGGCCGCTCGTAGCGCCTTCTCTCCTCGGTCTGCGGTTCACTTGACATGATTTACGCTCCAGTTGTAATTTCTAAGTGTAACAAGTTTCAATTAACGAAAAATATTACACAAACAGACGGAGAATTCAAGAGAGGATTTCTTCGATCACCACCTGGAGGATAAAGATGGAAGGAAGCTCCGGAAAAAGCGATAAAAAAAAGCCGGATCTCTCAAAAGAGCAGCTTCAGGATATGTACATGAAGATGCTTCTGACTCGAGCCTTCGAGGAGAAGGTAGCCTATTTCTTTTCCCGGGGAATGGTCCATGGAACAACCCACCTCTACGTCGGCGAGGAGGCCACTGCCGTCGGGGCGATCGCAAATCTCAGTGATGAAGACTGGATCACCTCTACCCACCGCGGTCACGGCCACACAATCGCCAAAGGGCTCGACGTAAACCGGATGATGGCGGAACTCCTCGGAAAGCAGGACGGCTACTGCAAGGGCAAGGGCGGGTCCATGCATATCTCCGACATCACCATGGGCCATCTCGGTGCCAACGGTATCGTCGGCGGGGGAATTCCGATCGCCACGGGAGCCGGGCTCACCGTCAAGCTCAAGGGAGAGGATAAGGTTGTTGTCTGCTTTTTTGGTGACGGCGCAATAAACGAGGGTACCTTTCATGAGTCCCTCAACCTCGCCTCGGCGTGGAAACTGCCGGTCATCTTTATCTGTGAGAACAACCAGTACGGCATGTCCACGAGCACCAGTAAAGCGACCAACATCGACGATCTCTCGGTCCGGGCTCAGGCGTACGGAATTCCCGGAAAGCGGGTTGACGGCAACGACATCTTCGCGGTCTACGAGACGGTGAAGGAGGCGAAGGAGCACGTGAAAAAAGAGGGCCCCTACCTCATAGTTGCCGAGACCTACCGGTACATGGGCCACTCCAAGAGCGACGCGAACCGATACCGCACCAAGGAGGAGATCAACGAGTGGAAGCAGAAGGATCCTATTCCGCGGATGCGCAGCCGGCTGGAGGAGAACAAGGTCTTCAGCAGCGATGACCTCGACGAGATGGAGGCGAAGGCGAAGCAGATGATCGAGGACGCTGTTGCGTTTGCCCAGAGCAGCCCGGACCCAGACCCCTCGGATCTTCCGAAGGACGTCTACGCCTGAGATCAAGGAGCCGAAAGAGATGAGTGAACGAGAAATTACCTACGCCGAGGCGATCAAGGAAGCGATGAGCGAAGAGATGCGCCGCGACCCGAGCGTATTCTTCATGGGAGAGGATATCGGTGTCTACGGTGGCGCCTTCGGGGTCTCCGTCGGCATGATCGAAGAGTTCGGTGAAAAGCGGGTTCGGGATACCCCGATCAGCGAGGCGGCCATTATCGGTGCCGCCGCGGGTGCCGCGGCGACCGGGTCGAGACCGATCGCGGAGATCCAGTTCAGCGACTTTATCGCCATCGGCCTCGACCAGCTCGGCAACCAGGCAGCCAAGATGCGCTACATGTTCGGCGGTCGCGCCCAGGTTCCGATGGTAGTCCGTGCTCCCGCAGGCTCCGGCACCGGAGCGGCGGCTCAGCACTCCCAGAGTCAGGAGGCGTTTTACTGCCACATCCCGGGGCTCAAAGTGGTGGTCCCCTCGACACCCTACGACGCCAAGGGGCTGCTCAAGTCCGCCATCCGGGACAACAACCCGGTGGTCTTTCTCGAGCAGAAGCTCCTCTATCGAAAGAAAGGGCGCGTCCCGCAGGAGGAGTACACCATCCCCCTGAGCGTTGGTGAGATCAAGCGGGAGGGCAGGGACCTCTCGATCATCAGTTGGGGCCGGATGGTGCCGACGATTCTCGAGATCGCCGACAAACTCTCCGCGGAGCAGGGCGTGGAGATCGAGGTTGTCGACCCCCGCACCCTGATGCCCCTGGACACGCAGATCATCATCGACTCCGTCAAAAAGACCGGTAAGGCGATGATCGTCCACGAAGCGGTCCAGACCGGCGGCTACGGTGGCGAAATTGCGGCGGTTATCGCCGACTCCGAGGCGTTCTTCTACCTCGATGCGCCGATTCGTCGTCTTGGAGGACTTGATGTGCCGATACCCTACAACCCGGAGCTCGAGCGAAACGCCGTGCCCACGCCGGAGAAGATCGAGGCGAACATCCGTGAGCTGTTGAAGTAGGGGGAGTCTATGGCAACCGAGGTAATCATGCCGAAGGCCGGAATGGCCATGGAAAAAGGCACCGTCATACAGTGGTTCAAGAAACCCGGCGAGTACGTCGAGGCAGGGGAGCCGCTTCTGGAAATAGAGACCGATAAGGTGGCCATGGAGGTAGAGGCGGAGGTCTCCGGCTACCTCCTGAAAATTCTCCACGAAGCGGGAGATGAGGTCGAGGTGATAGAGCCGATCGGCTACATCGGGGAGGAGGGGGAGACGGCGCCCGAGGGGGTCGGAGCGTCCGCGCCCGCAGCGGGGAGCGCTGAGCCCTCCCCCGGGACGAGGGACACCCCCGCAGCGGGGAGCACGGAGCCCTCCCCCGGGACGAGCAGCTCTGTTGCCCCGTCGACCAACGGCAAGGTTCCCGCTACTCCCGCCGCGAGACGGCGGGCCGGGGAGCTCGGTGTAACGGTCGCCGAGGCGTCGGCGACGGGGAGCTGGGGTGAGGTCCGCCTCCGGGACGTAGAGCGCCTTGCCGGGGAGGGCGAGGAGGGTGAGCTGACCGTCGAGGGTGTGCGAATCTCGCCTCTGGCAAAGAAACTCGCCGAGGAGCGACGCATCGACCTGTCGAGGGTGGAGGGCAGCGGTCCGGGAGGACGGATCCTCAAGCGGGATGTCGCCGAGCAGGGACAACCCGCCCCGACTGCCTCGGCCGGCCCGACTGCCACATCAGCGGCTCCGGCGGCTGTGCGGGTAACCCAGGAGTCCGCCGAGCGGTCGCCCCTCAAGGGGATGCGAAAGACGATCTCCGAGCGGATGCACCAGAGCCACATGAGCGTTCCTCCGGTGACCCTGAACCGGAAGGTCGTCGTCGACGAGCTCCTCGCCCTGCGAAAGCGGCTCAACGAGGAGATGGACAGCAGGATCTCCATCAACGATTTCATCGTCAAGGCTGTCGCGGTGGCCCTCAAGGAGGCACCCTACATGCGCACGACAATAGAGGGCAGGGAGCTTGTCGAAATGCGGGAGATCAACATCGGTATCGCCGTCGCCCTCGAGGAGGGACTGATGGTACCGGTGGTTCGTAACGTCGACACCATAACCCTCTCCGCCCTCTCCGACAGAAGCAAGGATCTCGCCCGGCGCGCCCGGGATCGCAAGCTCGATCCCGACGAACTGCGGGGGGGCAGTTTTACCGTCACGAACCTCGGGATGTACGGGATCACCTCCTTTACTCCGATAGTAAACCTGCCCGAAAGCGCGATCCTCGGGGTCAACACGGTGGAGGAGGAGCTCTTTCTCGAACAGGGAGAGGTCAAAAGCAGAAAAGTGATGACCCTCAGTCTCACCATCGACCACCGGGTGATCGACGGCGCCCAGGGAGCGATCTTCCTCGACAAGCTCGCAAAGCTGATCGAGACTCCTGTCACCATTCTCGTCTGATCCTCCTCCGGGTGATCCGCAGAAGCGGCACCAGCACGGCAGGCCGGCGCCCCCGAACGCGAGGGGCGCCGGCCTTTTTTTGCGCCCCGCCGGGTGCCGACGGAACGGTCCATCCCCAGGGTGGAGGACAGTAGGGTAGGGCCGGCGGATGCAATGAAATTGCAGGTTTGCTGCAAAGAATTAAAACTTTTTGTTGACAGGAGGAGAGTTGGGTGTAGGATAATTTCAGGAGGCACACATGGCTACGATCCAATCGACAGTCGGGTTTTTTCTGGATCTGGGAGCGAGCGTCTTTCTTCCAGTCGTCATTTTCTTTCTTGCCTTAGCCTTCGGTGCTAAGCCTGGTAAGTCGATCCGAGCCGCTCTCATGGTCGGTGTCGGATTCGTCGGTATCAATCTTATCATCGGGCTCCTGGTCAACAACCTTGGACCGGCGGCGCAAGCGATGGTCGAGCGCTTTGGGATTGAGCTTTCGATTATCGATGTGGGCTGGCCGGCTTCAGCGGCGATCGCCTTTGGCTCAGACCTGGCGGCTCTCGTCATCCCCGCGGGAATCCTGCTCAACCTTCTGCTGCTCTTTGCCGGGGTCACCAAGACGATCAACATCGATATCTGGAACTTCTGGCACTTCGCCTTTGCCGGCGCTCTGGTTCAGGCGGTGACCGGAAACATCTGGTACGGTCTGGTCTCGGCGATGCTCTTTGCGGCGACGATGCTCTTCTTTGCCGACTGGACCGCTCCGGCGGTACAGAAGCTCCTCGGGATGCCGGGGATCTCCCTGCCCCATGGAACCTCCACCTCCTTTGTCCCCTTCGCGGTGATCGTCAACAGGGTGATCGACTTTGTTCCCGGGCTCAACAAGATCGAGGCGGACCCGGAGTCGGTCAAGAAGCGCTTTGGCGTCCTCGGTGAGCCGGTCTTTCTCGGTGTCCTCATCGGTCTTGTTATTGCCGCCCTCGGCTACGCCGGAACTGGCGAGTTCGGTTCCTGGTTCCCGCAGATTCTGCAGGTCGCCGTCTCCCTCGGCGCGGTCATGGTGCTGATGCCTCGGATGGTAGCGCTCCTCATGGAGGGCCTCATTCCCCTTTCCGAGGCGGCGAGAGAGTTTCTGCAGAAGCGCGCTTCGGGACGGGAGATCTACCTCGGCCTCGACTCCGCGATCGCCATCGGCCACCCCACGGCGATAGCGACATCCCTCGTGATGGTACCGATCGTCATCATTCTGGCGATCATTCTGCCGGGCAACCGGGTCCTTCCCTTCGGTGACCTCGCCACCATTCCCTTTATCGTCTGTATGATGATTCCTGTGGTCCGGGGTAACGTTGTTCGGGCGACCATCACAAGCACCGTTGTCATGATTCCCACGATCTACATCATGAACGCCCTCGCCGAAGCCCAGACCACCGTGGCCCGGGCGGCGGACTTCGCCTTCCCCGAAGGAGCGACCACCATCACCAGCATGGTGGACGGCGGAAACTTCCTCGCCGGCATCTTTGTCTGGGCCGCAAACAATTTCTGGCTCGGCAACGCGATCGTTCTCGTCGTCCTCATCGCGGTGTGGACGCTCTACAAGAAGCATCCTGCCGCCTGGGAGAAGATCGCAGGCTACCAGGAAGACTGAAAAAAGGGACGTAACAACTAATCATGGGCTGCGGCGCCCGGGGCGGACCGGGGCGTCGCAGATCAGATGTCAATATGGAGCAGGCTACAATGGCAGAACCTGGCGTCCTCAAGTTCAAGGACCTGGTCAGAAATGATCTCATTATCACCGGAGTACGATTCGAGAGCCGGGACGATGCTCTCGAGGCGATGGCGTCAATCCTCGTCGAGAAGGGATACTGTGAACAGCCCTTCGTCCAGGCGATTCTCGACCGGGAACGGGCACACCCCTCGGCTCTCCCGATGCCGGGACACAAGATAGCGATACCCCATACCGACGCGACCTACGTCAAACGTTCCGCGCTTCTCTTTGCAAGACTCGAGCAGCCGGTTGAGTTCCGCTCGATGGGAGACCCGGACCAGACGCTCTCGGTTTCGATGATCTCCATGTTCGCCCTCAAGGAGAAAAAGCTCATCGGCGATCTCCTCGAGACGCTTATAACGGTCTATCAGGATGAGCGCGTCCTCGAGGCGATCCACGACGCCGCGGATAGCGACGAGATCTACGAAATTTTGCAAGAACATGTCGAAGAACGATCGAGGTAGGGGAGAGATGGGTTTCATGGAAGGAGTCTCCGCCTCACCGGGGATGACCCGGGGCAAAGCGGTTGTTTATCTGCCCCTGGATCTCAATTTTACGCCCCGGCGCGTCAAGGAGCGCGCGGCTGAACTCGCGCGGTTGTCGGCGGCGGTGGCCCGGAGTATCGAGGAGCTCGTGCGGCTCAAGGAACGGGTCCTCCGGGAGATGGGGGAGGAGTTCGCCCACATTTTTCGCTCCCAGCAGACGATTCTCGAGGATGAGTCGATCATCGGTGAGATAGAGGAGCAGATCCGGGGCGAGGGTTGGTGTGCCGAGGAGTCGGTCAGGCAGGTGTTTACCACCTACCGGCAGATGTTCGAGGAGCTCGGGGATGATGATTACAACAAGGAGCGGGTCGGCGACCTCGAGGATGTCCACGCCCGAGTGCTTCGGAACCTCCTCGGCAAAGAGGAGATAGATCTCTCGGACCTCGCCGAGGGGAGCATCCTTGTCGCCGCGGAGCTTCTCCCTTCGGATACCGCCCTGATGAGTAAGGAGCGGGTCAGTGGCATGGTCACCGAGAAGGGCGGCATCACCTCTCATGTCGCGATCCTCGCAAAGAACCTCGGGATTCCCGCGGCGGTGGCGGTGCCGGGAGTTACCAGTACCGTCCGCAATGAGGATACCGTCTACCTCGACGTCACCGACCCCGAGGAGGCGCGGGTCTACGTTAACCCCGACCAGGAGACCCGCCGGGAGCTCGAGCAGCGCTGGGAGGAGTACAAGGGGCGGCGCAAGCTCCTCGAGGCGGAGAAGCAGCTCGAGCCGGTGACTCCCGACGGCCGAAGGATAACCGTATCCGCGAACATCGGCTCGGTCGAAGAGATCGAGGCGGCCCTGGAACAGGGGGCGAGGAGCGTCGGGCTCTTTCGCAGCGAGTTTCTCTTTATGAAGGACAAGGTGCTCCCGGACGAGGAGACGCAGTTTGCGGCGTATAAGGCTGCGGTTGAGGCGTTTACCGACGGCTTCGTAATCCTCAGGACCCTCGATGTGGGAGGGGACAAGTCGATCGATTCCCTCTCGATCCCGAGGGAGGACAATCCCTTTCTCGGGTATCGGGCGGTGCGGATTTCCCTCGACAAACCGCAGCTCTTTCGCGGGCAGCTGCGGGCGGCCCTCCGCGCCTCGGCCTTCGGCAACCTTAAGGTGATGTTCCCGATGATCAGCGGGCCGAACGAGGTGGTCCGGATCAGGGCGCTCCTCGACGAGCTCATCCGGGAGCTCGACGAGGAGGGGATCGACTACGACCGATCAATGGAGGTCGGCATCATGGTGGAGATCCCCTCGGCGGTTTTTATGGCCGACGAGCTCCTCGAGCATGTCGATTTCATGAGTATCGGGACCAATGATCTGACCCAGTATCTCCTTGCGGCGGACCGCCTGAACGAAAAGATCCGGGATTACTACCAGCCCTTTCACCCCGCGGTTTTCAGGGCGATTGCCCGGGTCGTCGATGCAGCCCACGCCCGGGGAAAGTGGGTCGGCGTCTGCGGGGAGCTCGGCGGGATGCCTATCGCGATGCCGGCGCTTATCGGCCTTGGCGTTGACGAGTTGAGCATGAGCGCCCAGACATTGCCCGAGGCGATCCATATCATACGCCGGACCCGGTATCAGGAGGCTCAGGAGCTGGCAAATCGGCTGCTCCATATGGACTCGGAACCCCCGATAAAGGCACTATTACAGCGAATCGCCATGAGCTAAGGAGTAGAGATTAATGACCGGTAAAAAACGAATACTTGTAGCGTGTGGAACCGCCATAGCTACATCCACTGTTGTCGCACGGAAAATCGAGGAGGAGCTCTCCAAGCGCGGTATCGAAGTGGTGACCACCCAGTGCAAGGCGGCGGAGGTGCCGTCGAAGGTTGAGGGACACGATCTGGTCGTGACAACAACGTTTGTCTCCGGCACCGGGGATGTTCCTGTCATCCATTCGGTCTCGTTTCTCACGGGGATCGGGGTTGAGCAGGACATAGAAAAGATTGTCGAGCATTTAAAGTAGTTGGTATGCCGAGGATCGACGAAGTATCTTTTGCAAAGCTCGTGAGCGCGGGTAAAGTCTACCGGGCGCCGTTGATCGTCTACCCCGATTCCATCGACGGACGGTGGTGGCGCAAAGATGGACAGAGCTTTTCACCCGAGGACTTTGACGCTGTTCTCGCCAAAGAACCGGAAGTAGTCGTCCTCGGCGTCGGCTTCAACGCCCGAGTGGCGGTACCGGAGGAGACAAAACAGCGGTTCGAAACGGCGGGTATCGAACTAATCATCGCCGACACCGCCGAGGCGGTGGAGAGATACAATGCGCTTCTCGATGCACATAAGAAGGTGGTCGGTGCGTTTCACCTTATGTGAGCGCCTGAAAGAATTGTGCGGATGATACAGAACAGGCGTAAACGGTTAGAACAGCTTCTCAACCGAATACGTATGGAGGGTTCCACCTCCCTCGAGGACCTCTCTCGTCACTTTGGTGTTTCCACCGCCACGATACGCCGGGACGTAAAGATCCTCGAACAGGAGCAGAACGTTGTCCAGACGGTTGGAGGCGGTATTCTCTACCGGCGGAACGGGGAAGCGGCGGTACAGACCCTCGATGCAGGCAGTGCCCATATCGAGGAAAAGATCCGGATCGCGGAGTACTGTACCGAGCTCGTGGAGGATCACGACGAGATCATCGTCGGTCCCGGGTCCACCACCTTTATCACCGGTCGCATCCTTTCCGGGATCGATGATCGTCGCTTTCGCATAATTACCAACTCCCTCGACCTCGCCCTGGAAACCGCGGGAGTGAGTAACCTGGAGACGGTGATTCTCGGGGGAGAGGTCCACGGGCGACAATCCGCCGGCTTTACCGACCATAACGACTACTTTTCGAGCTGTCACAGGAAGCACAAACTGCTTCTGTCGGTGGACGGTCTGGACCTCGAACGGGGGCTGACCATTTTCGACCCCCGGTATCTCACAATTGTAAAGAAGATGATCGATGTATCGGCACAGATTATTCTCGCTATGGATTCGAGCAAGATTGGAAAGGTTACCTTTAACAGGTTAGGGGAGGTGGAGATTGTCTCCACCCTGGTCACCGACCTGAACGCCCCGAGTTCCGTCTGTCGGGAGCTCGAGCGGCGGGGCATCACGGTTGTCACCGTATAGGAGGCGGTATGGCGGAACTATTTCTCGCACTTTCAGGGCCTCTTGCAAACTCGGTGTTGGACTTCTATCTGGAGTACCAGCTCCTTTTCAACACGGTTGTCGTTCTCTACGGTGCCCTCCTGGCAGTTGCCCACTTCAATCTGCAGAGAATCGAGAGCTTTCTCCTCGAGCAGTATGAGACCGAGGATCTCGAGGAGGCTCTCGAGGCTCTCGCCCGGGAGAGTGACGAGAGCATCGTTGAGCGGATCAACAATGAGCTGCGCTTTCCGGTGATTGCCTCCCCCTACTTCTTCGCGGTGCACCGGGTGAGCAGACGCGCGCTCATAGTGGTAATCGGCAAGAAAGAGAAGATCCCCGGTCGACGACTCGAGGAACTCCTCGCCCTCGAGCACTCCGAGACGCGACACTAAAGGAAGGAGCATCAGATGAAGGACGTCACACTTACCGTAAAAAACGATACTGGACTCCACTCCCGACCGGCGGATCTCTTTGTCCGCACGGCAAAGCTCTATGAGTCGACCATTACCGTCCACAAAGGGGAGAAGAGCGCCGACGCAAAGAACATCATCAAGGTTATTCTCTTGAACGTCGGGCAGGGGACGGATATCCGGATCGAGGCCGAGGGGAGTGACGAGGCGCAGGCGATTGATGATCTGCGAAAACTCGTGGAGAGCGACTTTGAAGAGGTGAATGATCAGGTGAGGATCTGATACCGCCCGGGAAGCTCCGGCTCCCGGGATGCTGCGTTTGCTCCCTTGAACGAGAAGTCGGGCTTAGCCGGCGAGCACGGTTGGTGTCGCCGGCATTTTTGTTATATTACAGGCATTATACAGGGAGGATTGGTCTATGAAACTGAGATACCTGCTTCCGTTGCTCCTCATACCGTTTGTCAGTTCCTGTGGAGCCGATGAGGGGGTTACCCTCGAAGAAGCCGAGGAGCGTCGCAGTACCTCCCGAAATGAGCTCCTTGAACGGACGGTCACCAAGCCCGGCCCGGGAGAGTGGGAGCAGGGCACGGTAGGAGGCCGTTGGGTTTCGAGCATCAACAACGATCCCCGAACCTTTAATACCCTGACCGCCCGGGACGCAGACACGAGAACGATCATAGACACGCTCTACGCCTTCCTTGCGGACTACGATCCCTATGAGCGGGAGTTCACCCCGAACCTCGCCTCCTTTGAGATAGAATCCGACGAGGCGGAAAACACCCTGCGGGTGATCTTTACGCTCCGGGATGACCTGTACTGGACAACCCCGGGGTCGAGTGAGGAGGATTGGGTCAAGGTGACAAGCGATGACGTTGTCTACTGGTACAACGAGATCGACGGAGACCGGGAGTTTCAGCTCCCCGCCTATCCCGGGCAGTTTGTCGATATGCCCGACGGAGAGCAGGAGCGGGTCACCATCGAGAAGATCGACGAGCTGAGCTTCGCTTTTACCTTTCCCCGGATCGTCGCCAACCCTGTTCTCTCCACGAACATGACCTTTGGCCCGCGTCACATCTT
>JBKHDM010000036.1:0-28898 GCA_046541355.1 Spirochaetaceae bacterium | reverse complement strand
CCTCGGTAAGGGGGCTCGTTTTTCGCAGCGCCACCGCGGCCCGACCGTACTCCCGCTTTTCCCGGGTGGCGACGCTCCCCCCGGAGTCGTGGGTCAGCCGCTGAAGACCGTAGCATATCCCGAGAACCGGCAGGGAGGAGGACAGGAGGCTCTGGTCGACCCGGGGCGCATCGTGCTGGTGGACCGAGGCGGGGGAACCTGAAAGAATGACTCCCTTTACACTCTCCCCGACCCAGTTCTCAAACGGCTCGTCTCCAGGAACAACCTCCGCGAGTACCCCGCCCTCCCGGAGGCGGCGGGCGATGAGGTGCGTTGTCTGGCTTCCGAAATCGAGGACTACGATTTTCTCCATGGATCCTTCCGGATTAGCGTCTCTTTTCGCTCCTGACCGACGGATACTACCTCCACGGGAACCTCGACGAACTCCTCGATAAAGGCGATGTAGTTTCTCGCCTCCTCCGGGAGCTCATCAAAGCTTGTCGCCCGGCCGATCGGCGTCAGCCATCCGGGAAAGCTCCGGGTAACCGGCTGCACCTGTTCGAGGAGCTCCACGGACGCGGGGAACCGTTCGATCGTTTCATCCTCGGTCTCGTAGGCGACGCACGCTTTTACCTCATCGAGCTCATCATAGACGTCGAGGTGGGTGAGAACGAGGGCGTCGATACCGTTGGCCTGGCAGGCGTAGCGCAGGGCGACGAGGTCGAGATAACCGCACCGCCTGGGGCGACCGGTGGTCGATCCGTACTCATTGCCTATCGTTCGGATATAATCCTCGAGATGGCCGTCCCGGCTCTCCCGGAACTCCGACGGGAAAGGGCCGTTTCCGACCCGGGTGGAGTACGCCTTGAAGACGCCGAGGACCCGGTCGAGCTTCCGGGGGCCTATGCCGGCGCCGAGGGCCGCACCGGCGGCGGCGGAGTAGCCGCTTGAGACATACGGGTAGGTGCCGAGATCGAGATCGAGAAGCGCCCCCTGCGCCCCCTCGAGGAGGCAGCGGGTCTCCGGCTCGAGACGGCTCATGTACTCGGTAACGTCAACGGCGAGGGCGGTGATCCGGTCGGCCTGGGCGATGACGAAGTCCTGATCCTCCGGGTGCAGCGTGTCGAGTACTCTGGTGGAGTAGACGTCGGCGACGCGAACACCGTCCCGGAGGGACTTCATCGAGTAGGCGACACCGATTCCGCGACCAGTGGTTCCTATCGGATGACGCCTGCTCTTGTCGATCTCGATATCTTTTCGGCGGTAGTCAGGCAGAACGAGGTGGGCGCGCTCGGAGATGAGAACCCGACCTTCCCAGTCGATTCCGGCGCTCTTCAGCTCGTCAAGTTCGTGGAAGAGCGCCTCCGGGTCTATCACCATGCCGGTTCCGAGGATCACCGTCGTCTGCGGGTAGAGAATGCCCGAGGGAACGAGGTGGAGCTTGTAGGTCTTGCCGCCGTGGACGATCGTATGGCCGGCGTTCGCTCCACCGGAGAAACGAAGGACCACATCCGCCTCACGTGCGAGGAAATCGACTATCTTTCCCTTGCCCTCGTCACCCCACTGGGCGCCAATTACTACGACCTTCATATACCACCCTAGGTTCGAGAGTAGTTAGCCGGCTCCTGGGTGATCTGCACGTCGTGAACGTGGCTCTCCTTCCAACCAGCCCCGGTGATCTTAACGAACTTTCGGTACCGGCGCAATTCTTGCAGTGTCCGGCAGCCGCAGTATCCCATACCTTTTCGCAAGCCCGTGACAAGCTGGTAGAGGAACGGTTTCAACTCTCCCTTGTACGGTACCCGTCCTTCGATCCCCTCGGGCACCGGTTCCTCCTCGGGGCTCATGGCGTACCGGTCGCCGCTGCCCTTTTTCATCGCCCCGATCGAGCCCATTCCGCGATACGCCTTGAATATCCGTCCCTCGTAGAGGATTTCCCGCCCCGGAGCCTCTTTGAGGCCGGCAAAGAGGTTTCCGATCATCACCGCCGAGGCACCGGCGGCTATCGCCTTGGTCACATCCCCGGAGAACTTGATTCCGCCGTCGGCGATCGTCGGAACCCCATGTTTTGCCGCCTCAGCGGCGGACCACTCCACGGCGCTGAACTGAGGCACCCCGATACCCGCGACCACCCGGGTCGTGCAGATAGACCCGGGTCCCACTCCAACCTTGATTACGTCGGCTCCCGCGTCAATCAGCCGCTTTGTTGCCTCGGCGGTGGCGACGTTGCCGCCCACAACCGGTATCTCCGGGTAGCGTTTCTTGATCAGCCGGATCGTCTCTACCACGTTCTTTGAGTCTCCGTGGGCGGTATCGGTAACGACAAAGTCAACCCGGGAGTCCGCAAGGAGCTCCATCCTTGCCTCGAGATCCGTCGGAGCTACTGCCGCACCCACCAGGAGCCGACCGGAGCGGTCGGTGGCAGCGAGGGGAAACAGACGGTGCTTCTCCATGTCCTTGACGGTGATCAGGCCGGTGAGTTTGCCCTCCCGGTCGACTACCGGCAGTTTCTCGATCTTGTGAGAGTCAAACTTGTCCTGGGCGCTCTCGATCGTGGGGCTTCCTACCTCCACGACCGGATCCGGCGTCATCACCCGTCGCACGCTCTGGCTGTCGTCCCGGGAGAAGCGCAGGTCCCGGCTGGTGACGATACCGATAAGGGTGCCCTCGTCGATAACCGGAAGACCGGAGATCCGTTTCTCCTCCATAATCTCCCGGACCTCCCCCACCGTCTGGGTCGGAGAGACCGTGAGGGGGTGGTCGATAATCCAGTTGAGATATCGCTTGACCCGTCGGACCTCTTGCGCCTGAGCCTCGGGAGAGAGGTTGCGGTGAATTACCCCGGCGCCTCCCTGGAGGGCGATGGCGATGGCGAGGTCGGACTCGGTGACTGTGTCCATCGCCGCCGAGAGAAAGGGAAGGTTCAGCTTGATCTCGTCGGTGAGGCTCACAGAGACATCCGTCTCCGCCGGGAGAAAGTCGGCGTAGGAGGGAAGAAGCAGCACGTCGTCGTAGCTCAGCGCTTCATCGATACTCATCTGCCCTCTACCTCCTGACGCGATCTGCAGCTTTATGGTACTCTTCGGTTGTGGTACGAGGTCGCATGGTTGATAGTGCCCTGTTTGGGAAAGTTTGTCAAAAGCGGGTTTCTCCTCGCTCTCACCTCCTCCGCTTCCTTCCGTTTTTCTTCCTCACCCTCTCCGCCTGCTCTCAGGAGGAGGCCGCCACAACTGCCGGGGGCGGACCGCGACGGATCGTCCCCGAGGCCGGGGAGGGTATCTATCTCGCCACCGACAGACCCGGGGAGATCGCTATCCAGGGAGAGTCGGAGGGGAGCAGCTCGAGGATAGCGATCGGCGAGGATGTTCTGCCTGTCCAGTTTGTAGACGTGAACCTCGATACCGACCAGGCTGAGGAGCAGATAATCGCGTTTAAACGGCGGGGCGATCCCTCGGATCGAATTCATCTCATGGTGGCTGACTTCGACAGCATCAGGAACGCCTACGTCGCGAGCTGGGAGGGGGTAACCGGGGCGACCAACGTCCGAACCTTTGCGGTCTACACGCAAGACCTCGTCGGCGACCACACCCTCGAGATAGCCGCCTTCGGCATGAACAACGACGGAATGCAGACTCTCGATGTCTTCCACCGGGATCGCGGCAGCGGCCGGATCAGTCTCAGCTATCAGAGTGTGCTCTCCGTGGCGACGGAGGCGAGCATCGAGATCGACGAGCTCGAGCGCTCGGCGGAGTACAAGAGTCTGCAGCAGGCCGGCCGGAGCTGGCCGATCGATGTTTACGCCCCCGACCCTGAGTCGGAAAATCCGGCGGATCTGCTCAGAACCACCTACCAGTGGCGAGTCTCGGAGAACCGTTACGTTCCGGGACCGGAAGAGGAGGTTCCGGTTGGGGAGGTGGAGGAGGAACAGCTCAAGGCGCTCTACGACGGGGATGCGAGCCGTTTCGAGGAGTATCTCAAAGGCCCCTGGTTCCGGTCGAGCGGCAGCGAGACGCCCGTCGGCGAAACGCCGGGGGCTCCGGAGTTGGTCTATTTTTCCCGGGATGAGCAGAGCATCTCCTTCTTTCGCCAGGAGGCCCAGGAGCGTTTCAACTGGCTCAGCTCCTACAAGACCGTCTATCGTGACGGCCCCGGCGTCTGGATGAACGTACGAAACGAGGCGCTGGAGAACGTGAGGCGGCAGGTATCGGTATCAGCCCTCGGATTCGACACCATATCGATACGGGTCGACGGGGAGGAGTACTGGAACGGCACCTATCGCCGCCTCTCAGAGGAGTTGCAGCACTCGATCGTACGTCAGGGCACCCGGGGCGCAGTGCTCTCATCCCTCTCTCTCGAGGGGCTTTACCGGAACGACAGCAATCAGGAGATTCTCTTTTCAAACCCGCGGTTTGTCATGAGGGAGAGGGATGACGAGTTTGCCGGGGGATACGCGATCTTCGACCTCGAGGAGACGCTTCTGGAACTCAAGATCATCGACGACCGGGGTCTCATTGAGCAACGGCGGACCTTTGTCCTCGCCTACGAGGAGGAATCGAGCCCTCAGCGCGTCGTACGTCGTATCACCCTCACCCCGGCCCGGGTAAAGGCGGACAGTGTCGAGTACACCGAGGGCAGGACGATTCGCCTCGAGCAGGTTGAGGAGCTCGAGGCGCCCGAGGAGGTCGAGCAGCCGTGAGGCTCACTCCTCGAACAGGAGAAACCCCTCCACTCCGAGTTCCTTGAGACGAACCACGAGGGTCTGTACGTCTTCTGCGGGGGTTGGCTCTTCAGTCGGCACAACGACCCTGTAGAAGATCCGCCCATCGACATCCACCGATCGCACTTCCGCCGCCAGGCCGCTCTCTCGTATCTCCTCTCTCATGACAACAGCGTTCCCACGGTCCGAGAACGATCCGGTCTGGATCCCAATGACCAGCGCCACCTCCGCCTGCTCCTCCGCCTGCTCCTGCTCCTCTGCCTCGGGAACCTCGGAGTCACCGGAGTCATCGGAGTCTGAGGCACGATTCCCGGGCGCTTCAGGGAGGGGCTCCTCAGCAAGAGGCGCCTCCACCAACTCCGGCAGAAGATCGTCCATCCGGCCAAAGGCGCCTTCGGGCAGGATAAGTGAGGGCCGGGGAGCGAGGGTAATCGCCCCGTCACCTTTGACGGCGAGGGTGTCGAGGCTCACCTGGTAGAGGGCATCGAGTTTCCCTTCGAGCTCGGCGGCATAGGAGCGCTCCTCCCAGAAGCGGGCGGCGAGGAGGGCATAGAGGAGGGTCCTCGACTCGACGGTGCGGCGGCTGTTTCCGCGAGTGAGGGAGCGAAAGAGTGAGAGTCCCGCCTCCCGCTCGCCCCGGAAAAAATGGGAAAGGGCGAGGTAGAGTCCCGCCTCCCGCTGGGCCTCTCGATTTCGGGCGGAGTCGATGACAAACTGGGCGTGACCCCGGGCGCGCCGGTAATCACCTGTCTCAAGAGCCGCCGCCGCCGCCCGCAGGCGTATCCGGTCATCTTCGGGCTCCAGCTCGAGGAGCGCCTCAAAGGCGTCAAGGGCACCCTGGTAGTTGCCGACCAGCTCCTCGAGCGTACCGAGCCAGCGGAATCCGGCTACCTCCTGCCGCGGGTTTGAGAGGAGATCGGCGTACTGGGAGTAGTAGCGCCGAGCCGTTTCCACGTCCGGCGCCCGGCGGAGGGTTTCAAGGAGGATGTCGCCGCTGCCGGGAGCGTCGGGGTCAACCGTCTCGAGGCGTGTGGCGAGCTCCTCGAAGCTCTGGCTCGATACCGGAACGAGGAGGAGGTGGAACAGAACAGGTAACAGGAAGCCACGTCGGACGCTCATCTGGCGTCGCTGTTCCCTCCTCCATGAGCGAGGCGGGGCGGCTCCTCACCGCTTTTGTTCTTTCTTTTCTTTCGTTCCTCCCGGGCGTCCTTTTTCTGCCGTCTCTTTTCAATGATCGCCTTGGTCTTTCTTCGGGAGGAGGAGAGGGCAAAGGGAAGTGTCACCAGGAATCCTAAAAAAAAGCTTATGAAGAGGCTGAGAAAGATGGGAACTTCTTCGGCGGTATAGACGCCGAAGGAAATGTTGGAGGTGTTGTTGATGTTGAAGGCGACAAATAGAAGGACGACTGCGAGAATGACAAGAACCGACACAAACTTCCAGGGCATGATGGTACCTATTTCCGTGACCGTACTCCCGCAAGAAAGCGGGTAAAGGTGACAATGCCGAAACCGACAAAGCTGAGCCCTGCGATCCACATCACTGCGTTCGCCGGAGCGCCGACAACCGGCAGTGAGGCTGCCACAGTCGCGCCTCCGGCGAGAAACGTCAGGGCCCCTCCGATCCGATCCGCGCGCTCCCGACCGGCGGCGGTGCCGAGGCCGAAGAGGGCGAGAGCGCCCCCGGCGACGATCCCGGGTATGGAAAAAGAGCCGAAGGTTGTAAGGCCGCGCAGCAGAAGCAGGGAGAACCCCCCGGTAACCGAGAAGATCGCCTTGATGCCGGTCTCCACTACCTCGCTTCGACTTTCACCCCTCGGAACAATCTCTTTCACGCAGCCCCTTCTCCGAGAACCTCCCGGATGTACCAACGGATGGCGTTCCAGTCGTCCTCCCTGGGCAGGAGAATCCACGCTCCCAGGTAAAAGTCCTCATCCACTTCGTCGGCGCTCTTACCTGAATAATATAGATTGGAGTATGTGTGGTAAAGGATGTTGTCGGTGTTGAGAACTACCTGTTCGGTGATCTCATAGCTTCGGGAGTTTTGAACCAGCCGGGCGAGGTCGTAGGATGAGAGGTTGGTGTCCACATAACGAAGGAGGCTTCGAACCAGTTCGTAAACGGTGCCGACATCCCGGGCGCTGAGGGAGGAGAGCTTTTCCTTGAGACTCGCAAGGATTGTCTGCTGTCGCTCGGCGCGACCGAAATCGGATGAGGTGTGGCGGCTTCTGGCGAGACGGAGAGCCTCGATCCCCGAGAGGTTGTGGGTTCCCGTCGGGTAGAAAAGGGTTGACCAGCGCCCATCATCCTTGGTCCGGTAGGTCGGGTCCACCAGGGGCTCCTCGAGGGTCACCTCGACACCGCCGACAATGTTCACCGCGTCGATAAAGGCGTACATATCAATCGCGACATACCCGTCAACTTCGAGTCCCGTGATTTCGCTGAGCTCCTCGGCAAAACGGTTGCCGCCGAAACTCGGATAGAGGACGTTGACCTTCCGGCCCCGGTAGTAGAGATCCCGGGGAACGCTTATCAGCTGAATCGCCTCCTCCCTGTGATTGACATGGACCAGAATAATCGTGTCCGCCATCGCCTCGTTGCTTCCGATCAGCAGAATTGTCTGTTCCCCCTCCCGGTTGAGGCGGTCTGTAATCTCCGGAATATCACCGTCGAGCTGCCGGGAGGAGCCGCTACCCCGCCCCTCGCTTCCCCCGAGGCGGCGCAGGGAGGTAAGTGGCACATCGTCCTCATCCATTACCCAGACAGTGGCGTTCAGTTTCTGTATCGCCAGGGATCCCGCCGGGGAGCCGTCGGTCTCGGAGAGATCAAAGTAGAGGTAGCCGTTCTGATCTCTCGGCTCTTCCTCGACGGAGAGTCCGAGGGTATCGAGGTAGCTTTGAAAGCCGGGGTCCTCAAAGAGCAGGCGAAGCTCCTCTACCCGTCGGTCCACGGCGAGTTCCTGTTCGCTTCTGAGGTCCGCCTCGGCAAGGTAGGCGCGCACGGTCCGGTCGAGCCCCTCCGCCTCCGTCCGACGATCCCCGACGAGAAACTCCCCCTCCGAGGCGCTCCAGCGGATCGAAAAGATCTCATCCGCCCTTCCCTTGACCACCGGCAGGACAACCCCGCTTTCGACCTCCCGGATCGGGGCGAAACCGAGGGCGTAGGAGCCGAGAAGCTCCTGGATCTCCTCCTGCCGGGTCAGCTCCGTAAGCTCCGCCACCGCCGTCGACCGCGCCCGGGCCTCCTCCTCCGCCCGGGAGATCCGATCCTCCAGGGCCGCGATGAGCTCCCCGGGCCCCGGGACATCCCGAGACTCCTCCCCCGGGAACTCCAGGGAGAATCCTCCCCGGTCGTCGTATCCGAGGTCGGCAACGCCCTCGCCGTTGCGACTGAGGCGGTAACTCCCGCCGGGAACGCTCTCGTAGAAGAGTCCCTCCTCGATCAGGAAAGCCTCCACCTCCTCCCTCTCGAGCAGCTCCGCCACCGCCCGGTAGGCGAGGTTGTCACGGTTGTGACGAGCGAGGGTGTCGAGGGCGCTGAAATAGGGGGCAAGGGGGTTTTCCTCATTCTCCACTTCCCCGTTGATCTCCTCGGTTTGAAGAAAGGAGTAGTCTCTCTCGGGAAGCAGGAGCGCCTCCCGAGCCTCGCCGCTGTCCTGGGCAAGACGGAGGAGACCGGAACGGAGGGTTTCTATCGCTTCAGAGTTCGCCCGCACCTCCTCGACAAGCTGGTCCTGGGCGGCCTCATTCCGATTGCCCTGCCGGAGGAGAAGAAGGCCGAGTATCCCTAAAGCGAGACACAGAAGGGCGGTTTGCCCGATAAGAAGTATGAAGAGTCGCTTTCCGTCCATGTTCTAACCTGCGCCCCCGCCCCGGGCAGTAGATCGCCTGAGACCGGGGCTGCGGCACACCTTCCTCTAATGCTTGAAGCTTCGCTGACCGGTAAAGACCATTGTCGCCCGGTACTCGTTGCACGCCTCGATGCTCTCAAAGTCCCGGATGGAACCTCCGGGCTGAACTACAGAGGATACTCCAACCCGCAAGCCTACATCTACCCCGTCCCGGAAGGGAAAAAAGCCGTCGGAAATCATCGTGCTTCCCGCGAGCCCTCCGTTTCGGGACTCCACACTCGCCTCCACCGCCGAGCGCTCCTCGATCGAAAGCTCCCGGAGACTCCGCCCGAACTCGTCCTGGGCGATCCGCTCTCCGAGCTTGCGAAACGCCTTGTCCCGGGCGATTTCCGCAACTCCGACCCTGTCCTGCTCACCGGTGCCTATGGAAACGGTTGCGCGATCCTTGACGTAGATCACCGAGTTACTCGTCACCCCGGACTCAACGTACCACCCGAAGATCATGTCGAGTTTCTCCGACTCCGTCGGGGGACGCTCAATAGCAAAACGCTTACCCCCGTACTCGGCGGAAGCGGGCAGCAGATCCGCCGGAGTCAGCTGTCGTGGGACGTAGGACCACTGGCAGACCAATCCGCCGTCTATGAGACTCTTCAGATCGAGGGCGCGCCGACCGACGTACTGCCGGAGACGATCCATGTTGGCAATCCGCATGATCCTGAGGTTCTTTCGTTTCTTCAGCTGGTCGAGGACACCCGGCTCATACTCCGGGGCACAGATCACCTCGACATACCGCTCCGAGATCGCCTCCGCCGTGGAAAGGTCTACCGGACGGTTGAGGGCGACGGTTCCTCCAAAGGCGGCGATCGGGTCCGCCCAGAAGGCGGTGAGATACGCCTCCTCGAGGGTCGGGCGCAGGGCGACCCCGGAGGGGTTGTTGTGTTTGACGATCACCGCCGCCGGCTCGTCGCTCAAGTAGCGGAGGATATTGAGGGCGGCGTCGGCGTCGGTTATGTTGATCTTGCCCGGGTGCTTCCCGCTCTGCAGGAGTTCCGCGTCCGAGGCGAGCCAGTTTCCCGCCTCGATGCACTCTACCTCACCGAGACAGAGATTGCCGTTAACCATCCGGTACAGAGCCGCGGGCTGGTCCGGATTCTCCCCGTAGCGCAAGCCGCGCCGCTGACCTTCAACCTCCCAGGTGACTTTTTCATAGATCAGGGTCTGCCGAAAACTGCCGTCCCGAAAAGAGATCTCGAGATGGTTGGGAAACTGATCGCTCTGAAATGATCGGTAGATGGAACTGCTCATCCTCGCTCATCCTCCAGTTTCACCGGATAGGTGATGTTGAGTTCCTCCAGATCCCGGGAGGCGATGTAGTCGGCGATACGCTGCTCATAGCCGGCGGTCCGGGCGAAGGCGGCCCGGGCGAGAAGAAAGCGCCGTTCGAGAGAGAGAGAGCCTCCCTGGGTTTTGAGCTCCCGGAGGATCTCTCCATACTCCCCGGGAGAGCTCACCGCGGCGACCCGCAGAAAGTTTTTCGCACCCCCCCGGAGCATCGTCGGGCCTCCAATATCGATGTTTCCCCGGGCGTCTTCGAGATCGCTGCCGGCGCGACTGACGGTCTGTTCAAAGGGGTAGAGATTAACGACTACCATATCGAAGGGTATCGCCCCGATCGCCTCGAGATAGTTGTCGTGTTCCCGGTTCTCAGCCTCCGCGAGGATTCCCGCGTGGATCCTGAAATCGAGGCTCTTGACGAGTCCTCCCTCCATTTCCGGCTGTCCCGTGTAGGAGGCTATCTCGATGAGATTGGGAGAGTTCGGGGCGAGGATCCCGGCAATCGCCCGAAAGGTGCCTCCGGTGGAGTAGATGCGGAGCTCCGGATTTACCTCCAGGAGTCCCCTCACAAGCTCATCGAGGCCGCTTTTGTCCGAAACGCTTATTATCACGTTACGGATCGGGACGAGGCGTCGGGCCGACGCAGCTCTACGTATGCTCATTCGCAGCTCCGCCGCGCGGCGAGGAGTGTGTTATACAGAAGCATGGTGATGGTCATCGGTCCTACCCCTCCGGGGACAGGGGTTATGTGGGAGGCGATCTCGGAGACCTCCTTGAAGGCGACATCCCCGACGAGACGGTAGCCGCGCTCGGCGGTTACATCCTCGACCCGGTTGACCCCGACGTCGATCACGACGCTTCCAGGGCTCACCATATCGGCGGTAATCATCCCGGGAGAGCCGGCTGCGGCGATCAGTATCTCCGCCTGCCGTGTCTGCTCTTCCAGATCGGGGGTGCGGGAGTGGCAGACGGTCACCGTCGCATCGCCCTCCGGCCCCTTTTGGGAGAGCATGATCGACAGGGGACGGCCGACGAGATTGCTCCGCCCGACGATTACCACCCGCTTGCCGGAGATCGGGATGCCCCCGCGTTGGAGGATCTTCAGCACGCCGTGGGGTGTGCAGGGGTAGTAACAATCGAGTCCCCTGACCATACGACCGAGATTTACCGGATGGAAACCGTCTACGTCTTTCCGGGGATCTATAGCCTCGACCACCCGCTCCGGGTCGATCTGGGGAGGCAGGGGGAGCTGTACCAGGATACCGTGGACCCTCGGGTCCCCGTTGAGCTCCTTTATCAGCCCGACGAGCTGTTCCTCCCGGACCTCTGCCGGCAGGCGGTGGTCCCGCTCCGCCATTCCCGCCTCGACGAGGGCCTTCTCCTTGCCCCGGACATAGGAGAGGCTCGCAGGGTCCTCCCCGACAAGGATAACCGCGAGGCCCGGCCTGGTGCCCCGTCCCGCGAGCTTCTCGGTCTCGACTCTGATTTCCTCCCGCATCTCCCTGGCGAGAGCCCTGCCGTCCAGAATTTCCGCTGCCATATTATCTCCCTTGTCTAACATGAAATAGTTTGCCCGTGCAACGCGGGCTTCTTGAAGAGGAATGACCGAAGTGATACCATTCCCTCAACACGCTTTGGAGAAAAGATCCTTGTATAGAACTAGAATAGGCTCCCTTATCCTCGTTTTCTTCCTGCTTCTCGCGCCGGTGGTAATGGGGCAGGAGGACTCCCCCCCGGATGCGGAGCCCCCCGCCGGGGAGCCGGACCGTTTCGTTCCGACCTACGCCCTCGGGGACCAGCTCCTTGCGATCAACCTCGGGATGTTCATTCCGCTCTTTTTCTACGGTGGTCCGTCGGGGCTGGAAGATACGCAGCTTACTCTCGGGGGAACCGGCTCCATCCACTGGAGTTCCTTTTTGAACAATAACATGGCTGTAGGTATCGAGGGGGGCGGCATGTTTGCCCTGACCCCGAACCGGCGAACCCTCTTCATGCTTCCTCTCATGGCGCGTTACACCTACTTTCTCCGCGCCTTTCCCTGGGAGTTTCCCATCCATATCGCCGGGGGGGTAAACTTTTCCCGCCTCGAGGAGAACTTCAAGGTCGACCCGATCGTCAAGCCGGGCTTTTCGGTGCTCTGGAACTACAACGCCGAGTGGGCCTTTGGTGCCAACTTCTCCTACTGGTGGGTGCCTCAGATCTATCGCGGGCCCGACCCGCCCTCGGATCAGTCGCGATACGGCAATTTCATGGATGTGACCCTCTCGGCGGTCTACCACTTTTAAAGGAGCCTCAGGATGAACCGTTACAGATATCTAGCACTGGCAGCAGTTGTTCTGCTGCTCTCATCCTGCACCCGGGGTTCCGTCGGCATTTTCGCCTCCATCGAGCAGGAGGTCAAAACCCAGAAGTCGAATCTCAGCGAGAGCAGCGCGATTACCGGGGTGGTGGAGAGCTCGAACCATATCTACGCCTCCATCGGGAACATCGCCTCGAGGACGAAGAACGGCACCGAATGGAACGGTGTCGGAGACCCCCCGGGGATCGATAGCCCGATCTCCGTCGCCCTCGTCCAGATCGGCGACCCGAACTCCGGCAGCAGGGAGTACTACGCCGCCTTCAACTCCCAGGAGGGAGACGAGTACGGGCTTTTCCAGCTTTCCATTGACGAGAGCAGCGGGGCGGTCACCTTCACCGAGCGCAACATCGCCTACGACGACAACGACGTGAGCGAGATCGCGGCGCTTATTCCGGTGGACAGCGACCATGACGGGTTCGCGGACCTGCTCTACGCCTCCCTGAGGACGGGGTTTGAGAATCAGGAGCCGCTGTTCACCCTCGTCGCAAACCCCGCCGGTATCGGTGGCACCGAGGAGCTCCTGCGGGATAACAGCGCAGACAACCTCTTTGACGCCGCCGTCGACAACGACTCGGATACCTGGTTTGTCGGATCCAAAGGGGCGGTCTACCGCCTCACCGGTTCCACCCTGACCCAGCTCGCAGGAAGTGACGCGGCCTATCCTACCGACTCCGAGGGCACCAAAGGCAAAAGCTTTTCCGGCGCCTACGCCGCGGATCTCGGTGACCTCGGCGGTACCGGTGGGACCGTAGCCCTTTTTCTCTCCGACACCGACGGACGAATCTGGGTAACAACCGACAGCGGGGGCAGCTGGGAGATGACGGACCTCTCGGGTCGCGCCTTTTCGGATATGATCTGGCTGCCGAGGGCAGGTGACGGCGGTGACGGAGCTCTTCTCGTCGGGACGAAGCCTTTTATCCAGCGGGCTGTGGATGATCAGGGCCTCTTTGAGGTTGAGCTGACGGTTAGCGGCACAAGCGTTACTATCGATTCCCTCGCCGCCCCCGATACCAGCAGCTACAACACCAGTGAGCTCCAGTCCGCGACGGTCTCGAGCTTCTACCGTCCCGATGACGGCACCGCCCCGTCCATCGCCCCGGACAGTAACGATCTATTCGTTCTCACCGGCGGCCTCGGCCTCTGGGCGCTTACCTACGGGAGCGACGGCATTCCTGAGGAAGTGCGCTGGGAGTAGAAGCCTACTCCCTTGGGAGTAGAGGCCTACTCCCTTGGGCGTAGAAGCCTACTCCCTTGGGAGTAGAAGCCTACTCCCTTAGTGGCCCTATCAACGGGCGCCCCTCATCGGAGCCCTCGAGGCTCCGCAGAACCTCCCGGAGAGCGTCGTAAGGAGCCTCTGCCGCCGGTATCCCCGCCCCGATGGAGCTGCTCTCGATCTGCAAGCTGTACTCCCGCTCCTCGATCACATCGCTTCCCGCCTCAAAGGTGCGCTCACTGCTCTCACTGATGTTATCAAACGCCTCAAGCTGTCTCAGGGAGGGGAGATTTCTATCACCGCGATGGAGGGCGTCGAGGGAGCGCAGGATCCCGGGGGAGGTAAAGCCCCACGCCTGACGGGCGGCCTCGCCGTCGGAGAGCAGCCGAGCCCAGCCTGAGAGATTGTTACCCGCCACCAGGAGTCGACCCACCGGCTCGTCGAGGTAGAGCAGCGTCGCCTCCTCAGCTGCGCCTCCGAGATTGTGGAGCTGAGAGTTAACAAGGTCGACGCTCTCCACGCCTCCGAGGGAGAGGCCGAAACCACGCCCTACCTCGGAAAAGAGGATCGCGTTATGGGCGAGCCGGGCGACTCCACCCTCGAGAGAGATCGCTATTGCGCTGCCGGTATCCCGGGCTGTGAGAACGGAGTTGACCATCTCGAAGCTCCCGCCCCGGGAGAGGATGCCGTAGATAAAGTCAGGCTCTCCCGCCGCCTCGAGGTGGGATCCGGCAATACTCAGACGGGTATCCCGGGAGCGAATGAGGGTAACCCCGCTTTCCGCCTCCCCCACGAGGTCGCTTTCCTCGATCTCCAGGGTGCCGCCGGCCACATCGACGAGGAGCAGATTCTTCTCCCCGGCGTCCGAGCGAAGCAGAGAGGTCTCAAGCCGTCCACGGCTCTCCCGGGCGCTCAGGGCGGTGGCGGCCTCGGTGGTCACCGGCGTCGCCCGGATCACGGTGTCGGTGATCTCGTACCGGGATCTCAGCAGTTCCACCGGCCCGACCTCGCCCCCCCGGAGGTAGAGGCGACTCCCCTCCCCGCCACGGACGCTCACCGCGCCCCGGGGAACCGAGATAACGCTGTTTGTGAGCCTCCCCTCTCCTCCGAGGAGGTGGAGGGCGACATCCGTCTCCGCGGCGAGGGAGCTCTCATCGATGATCAGACTGCTTCCCTCGCCGACCTCGATCGCCGCCCCACCCCGGGGAGCGTCCATCTCGACGCGACGCAGGGTGAGAGCTCCTCCCGGAAGGAGTCGGACCGCCGGCCCGGGAGCGGCGTCGTCGGCGGCTGTAAAGCGGACGCTGCTTCTCCCGCTCCCGGGGCGCCACCGCTCATCCTCGAAACCACCAATAATCCTGATCGGTCGGTCGATGGAGAGGTTCCCGGGGAGCGTGTAGCTTCCCGGGCCGAGAAAGAGGGTTGACCGCTCCCCCCGTTGGAGCACCCTCATCCCCGCCTCGATGGAGCGATAGGGGGAGTTGCGACTCCCATCCCCCTCCTCCCCCGCCTCGGAGCTCACATAGACGATTTCCCGGTCGATAAAAACGGTCCACTGCTCCACCTGCTGGCTCCGGTTTCCAGCCTCGTCCCGGGCGTACGCCTCGATCTGGTATGCGATCAGGTCGTCATCCCGGACAGGGAGCTCGATCTCTCCTCCCTGATACACCTGGAACTCCGGGGTGGTGGGATCGTTGCCCTGGACGATCACCCGGTAATAGATCTCCCCTTCCCCGGTGAGGCTGAATCGTTGCGCCTCGGAGTAGAACTCCCCGGAGCTCACACCGTTGATTTCCACCGGAGGCGGCGGTTCCCGGTCGATGGTAAAGCGCAGCACCTGTTGCTCCGACGCCTCCCCATCCTGGTTAAAGGCGCGGGCGCGGATAACGTAGGAGAGCGCCTCCCCTGCGGCGGCTGTAAAGGTCTGCTCCCCTTCAAAGAGGGGGGACTCCCTGGTTACCGCAGGAGGAAGGGTTCCGGTGGTGCTGAGGGTGTAGCGAACCTCGGTTCCCTCGACCTCCTCAATTGTGAGGGTTACAGGCTCCCGGACCGCCTCCTCCGCGGGAGCGCCGACAAACCGGGGCGGTGCGGGGGAGCTGCGCTCTTCGACCGTGACCACCCGGGTTTCGGACCGGTTTCCCGCCTCATCCTGAGAGAAGAGCTCTACCCGGCCCTCCCTCTCGCCCTCGAGAAGTCTCCATCGAAGGGCTCCCTCCACGGGACGGGGAAGCTCCTCTCCCGGTCGCCGGGGCACCGTCAGCCCGTCGAGGGAGGCGACAAATAACCTCCCCGTCCCAGCCTCCCCGGGCCAGAACATCGTCCCCGATCGCCCGTCGACGGCATAGACGATCTCCGGCGTGCCCGCATCCGCCGGGGGCTCCTGATCGATAACGAGCTCGAGGCGGCGGGTGGCGCTCCGGTTGCCCGCCTCATCTACCGCAAACGCCTCTACCCGGTAGGTCACGATGGAAGCTGCCTCTCCTTCGAGGGTGAGAGGCTCCCCCTGATACGAGGTAAGCTCGCCCCGTTGTCCCTCCCGTCGGGAGCTGACAAAGATCGACCCCTCCCCGGCGAACCGGAGCTCCCCTGAGGAGGAGGTGACGAGCCGTCCCTCCACCGCCTCCTCTCCGAGAAGAATTTCCGGGGGCGCCGGAGGCGCCCGGTCGATGAGGAAGCTCACCGCTTCGGGGACGCGGGTGACGTTGCCCGCGGCGTCACGGCTCGCGGCGGTGACGTAAAACCGCTGCTCCTCGCCCTCCCTCCCGGATATCCTGAGGGGGGCGGCGTATCGTCTCCCCCCTGGTCCGAGGGGGTCCGCCGGCTCATCCGGAGCCACGGCGAAGTAGAGCTCTCCCTCCCCACCCCGGAGGCGAAGCTCCACGTCCCTCGGGTACGCCCCCTCTCCCGAGGGGAGGAGTATCTCCGGCGCCTCCGGCGGGATGCGGTCGACGGTAAACCGGATCGTTTCGGTGGGGGAGAGCTCCCCCTCCCCGAATCCCGCGCGAATCCTGAGGGTGTAGGACCGCTCGACCCCCTCGGGTGTCTCGATCCGCAGCCGCCGTCGGACCGACGGGCTCTCCCGACTCGGTTCGCCACTCCCGTCGAGCTCGTAGAATATCGAAAGCTCCTCGGGATACGGGTTCTCGAAGCTGAGAAAGAGCTCTCCCTCCCGGTAGCGCCCGCCGTCCTCTATACCCCGGAGGGGCGGAATGACCGGCTCCCGGGAGTCGATGCGAACCTCCCGGAGGGCGAGGGAACTGCTGTTGCCCGCCTCATCGAGGCTGCGCGCCTCCACCCGGTAGGTGACAGCGGAGTTCGGGGGCGCCTCGAGGCGCAGGCTTCCCTCATAAGGGGTAAACTCCTCCTCCGAGGAGGGGGCGCCGGCAAGATCCGCCACTACCCGAAACGCTATGTTCTCCCTGCCGGTGATGGAAACCCGAGTGCCCCGGAGATTGATGGTCGGCGGATCAGGCGGAAGGGTATCCACCGGGACCGTGACTCCCGCCGCCTCGCTGAGAAGCCAACCGTCGGAGCTCACCGACCGCAGCTCGAGCTCGTACTCCCGGTCGATACCGGCCGGGGGCAGGAGGGTGATAAAAGGCTCAAAGCTCAGCGCGTTCGGAGGAACTCTCCCGTCCGGGGGGGCGCCGAAGAGCGTTCCCCCGGGGGCGTCTATGAAAAGCTCCAGACTTTCCGACTCCCTGCGCTCCCGCAGGCGCAGCTGTGGCGGTTCCGGAGGCCCCAGGGATACCGGAAGCTCCCGGGTAACCAGTGGGCTTCTGCGTCCCCCGGGGATCTGGGCCACCGCCTCGACCCGGAGTGTCGTCTCCTCCACCCCTTCAGGAAGGGTGAGGGTTACCGGGGAGGTGTAGGTCCCGCTGTGGGGCTCATCGTTGCCGGAAACGGTATAGTCGAGGAGCGCCTCGGGGAGGGAAAAGAGGGTGAGGGTAAAAGACCGCGTCCCGACCCTTCTGAGAAGCAGCGTCGGCTCCGGCGGACGGCGGTCGTCGAGGAGGTAGGCGTGACCAAAAATGCCCTCCTCCCCTATCCGTTCACCCTGGAGGTAGACGAAGCGCCGGTTACCGGGGGGCGGTTCGAGGGAGAGGGGTTCGAGGAGGAGCTGCCGGGAGCCGCTGCCGGGACGGTCTGTTAGGAGAAAGCGGTACCTCCCCTCTTCCGGCGGATCTACCCTCACGCCCCCGGGGTAGACTCCGCTCTCGGGAAAGGGGGAATCCTCGCCGCCCTGCGTAAGGGTCACCTCCTGCTCCCGATACTCGCCGGTGACCCGATGGAGCGCGCCGACCCGAAGGGTTATCTCTCCGGCGCCCTCGAGACGTGTGGGCTCCTCGAGGACGGCGCCCCGTTCCGGGTCACCGCCGTCGAGGGTGTAGCGCACATCCCGCCAGAGGCGGAAGTCCGGTATGATCCCTTGCGGATTACGGTAGGTACCGGGGAGGGGCGAAAGGAGAATCGACTCCCCCTCGAGGTCGTCGAGGGTGCGGTCTACAACGTAGGTCAGTTCCTCCGGAACGCTCCGATTCCCCGCCTCGTCTATCGAGCGTACCCGGAGGGTGTAGACCTCCTGCCTCCCGGAGCCGGGATCGAGGAGAATCCCCTCCTCCGGGACCGGTTCGTAGCGCCCCTGCCGCAGATACTCCACCTCCGGAGCGTCGAAATCCACAACCACCGAGGCGAGGTACCGTCCCTCAGGGAGGGTCGGTGTCGGGGGAAGCGGGGGCAGCCGGTCGACGGTGTAGCTGAAATCCCGACTCTCCTCTCCGTCGCGGAGGGTAAAGCTGAACTCCTCCACCGTTCCCGGCAGAGCGTCGAGGCGCAGCCGTTGCGGGGGTTCGAAGAAACGCTCCTCTCCCCCGAGGCGTATCTCGCTTCCTTCAGGCGCGGTTATCCTGAGGTCAATCGGGTCTGCGTAGGTTCCCGGGGGAGGGTCGAGAACGATATCCTCCCCCGAGGCGAGGACGGGGAGAACAGCAAAGGTGAGCGCCGCCAACAGGAGATGTCGCAACATCACATTTCATTTTGCCGAATCAGCTCCTTAAGTATAGCGGTAGCCTCCGGGTCCCCGCCATACTCGGTGTCCAATTCCTTTTCGGTGAGACCGACGATCTCGTGGCTGAGATAGTGGATCCAGTGGTCGTCCTCCTCCCCGGCGATCACATGCTTTCGACAGTAATAATCAGGCTGAATCGGCTGGGCTCGCTGATCCTCTCCCCGGACCTTGTAGTCGTGAACGGCGATCCGGACATCCTCCCGGGGTATGCCTTTCTGCAGGATGATCTCCACCAGGTGGTTGATCGTCTTACCGGAGTCGAATATGTCGTCCACCAAAAGAATTTTGTCCCCGCTCCTGAGGTACTCGGGGCTGTAGGTCCATCCGTCGACCATGACCTTGTCCCGCTCATGGAGGTCGGTGTAGGAACGGGCGACAACCGCGGCGTAAAAGACGGGGCGCTGATTGCGTTTAATGAACTTGAAGTACTCGCTCAGGACGTTACCCATGTAGGCGCCCCCACGGAGGCTCACGTAGATCACATCAGGGTCGAACCCGTCCTCATGTATCCGTTTCGCAAGCTTGATCGCGTTGTTTCGCACCGTCGTTGATGGAATAAACTCCTTGCCCACGCTCCTACCTCTCAATAGAAAGCTCGATGGTGCTACCGTCCCGCCACACCTCGAGGGCGACCTGATCGCCCCCGTCGTTGAGCTCCCGGTAGAACTCGAAGGCGGAGGCGAGGCCGCGACCCTCCACCCGGGTTATGATGTCCCCGACCCTCAGACCCGCCCCGGAGGCGGGAGTACGGCTCTCGAGGGAGCTGACGATAACCCCCTCGACCTCCGAGGGAATCTCCGCCTCTATACGAATCTCCGGGGTTATCGGAAAGACCCCGAGGCCCGGCCAGAGCGTCTGGTTCTGTTCCGCGATGACCCTCTCGTTCTGCCGCTCGGCGATGAGAACCTCCACGGTCCTCTCCTCCCCGAGGCGGACGATCTCGAAGGTAGCAATCTCATCCACCAGGAGGTCGCCGACGATCAGAACAAGCTGGTCCGAGTCCTCTACCGGGATATCGTTGATCTCGGTGACAAAGTCGCCCGGGAGGAGCCCCGCCTCGTCCGCCGGAGAACCGCCGAAGACATGATAGACCAGGGCGCCCCGGGTCGACTCGAGGCGGAGGTCCTCGGCAAGCTCCCGGGGAATGGACCGGATGCTCACACCGAGCCAGCCGTAGCGGACCGACCCGAGCTCGATAAAGTCGTCTATCGCTCCGACTACGTTGTTTATCGGTATCGAGAAGCCAAGACCAACGCTTCCTCCGGTCTGGGAGGTAATCCAGGTGTTGATGCCGACGACCTCCCCCCGGAGGTTCACCAGGGCGCCACCGCTGTTTCCGCGGTTTATGGAGGCGTCGGTCTGGATGAAGTCGCTGATATTGCCCGCCGGGCCACCCCGTCTGCCGAGGGCGCTCACGATCCCGGCGGTCACGGTGGACTGGAAGCCGAAGGGGCTGCCGATCGCGAGCACCCAGTCCCCCACCCGGAGGGTGCTGCTGTCACCGAAGGTTGCAACCTCCAGTTCGTCGTTGGTCTCCAGCTCCACAAGGGCGAGATCCTTCCGCTCATCCGAGCCGACAAGCTCACCGTCGTACTCGCGGCCATCATCGAGGGTTATCACGATACTGTCCGCCTGGCCGACGACGTGGGCGTTGGTGAGGACGTAGTAGGTGTCCCCCTCCCGTCGGACCACGACTCCCGAGCCGAGGCCCTGGGTGCGAAACTCCCGATCCCGGGGAGCCTCGTCCCCGTCGGGCTCTCCAAAAAAGAAGTCGAACCACGGCGCGTTGTCCGCCTGGGGCGCTGCCTGGGTTCGCACCTCCTCCACGTCGATCCTCACGACACTCGGAAGAACCTGTTCCGAAACAATATTGAAGGAGTTCTGGAGTGACTCGAGCTCGGTAAAGGTTCCGGCGGGAATAGGCGGGTCCCCTGAGGACTGCTCCGGGTTGGTGGAGCAGGAACTGAGAAACAGCAGCAGGGAACCTGCGAGAACGACGGTACCAATAAAACCACGTATCTTACTCATCGGGCGACACCTCTCTCGCGTACCAATATAGTGATCCTTCCTCAGCGTCGCGTAGAAGTTGCGCCAACTGTTGGAATTCCAGGGGCTGTGAGTATCTCCGTTCTCTCCTCGAGAATCGCCACGGTGTGTTCGAAGTGGGCCGAGACCGATCCATCGGTGGTGACAACTGTCCAGTCGTCCTCGAGGACGTCCACATCGTGGCCTCCGAGGTTGATCATCGGCTCGACGGCAATCACCATTCCCGGTTTAAGGCGCGGGTTCGGGCCGCGGCCGACGTAGTTCGGCACTTCCGGATCCTCGTGGAGAGAGAGCCCGACTCCGTGCCCGCAGTAGGGACGGACAACCCCGTAGTTGAACTTGGTGACGTGATCGTAGATCGCCCGGGAGATCGCCCCGACCCGGTTCCCGGAGACGGCGGCCTCGATACCGAGGGCGAGGGCGTGTTCGGTAACTTCGAGGAGCCTCGAGACCTCCGGAGGGACGTTGCCGAGGGCGACGGAAAAGGCGGAATCGCTGTAGTACCCTTCATAATCGATGCCGCAGTCCACCGAAAGAACGTCACCCTCTCTCAGCACGCGGTCCGACGGAATACCGTGGATGACTTCCTCGTTCACCGAGGTGCACAGAGCTCCAGGGAACCCGTGATAACCGAGGAAAGCTGGGCGCCCGCCGAGAGCGCGGATCTCCTGCTGCGCCCACCGGTCGAGCTCGCCGGTTGTCACCCCCGGCTCAACCAGGTCCCGCAGTTTCTCGAGGGTCATTGAGAGAAGCTGACAGGACTCCCGGATCTTTGCCAACTGCTTCTCGTTTTTGAGACGAATCATGTTTTCAAAGTATCAGAGTTTAGCGCAGACCTTCAAGATTTCGCAGCACCAGTCGTGCGCTGCTGCTCTCCGGAGCGATTTCCACAGCCCTTCTCGCCACGGTGAGCGCCTCCTGCCTCCGCCCCGCCAGACGGAGCGCCTCAGCCTCGAGGGTGAGCAGGGTGCCGTGCTCGGCGCTCCCCTCCCGCCCGGAGGCCAGCAGCTGCTCCCGCGCCTGCCTCGCTCGCTCCACCGCCCGGCTGTAGGAGCCGCTCCTGAGGGCGGCAAAGGCGCTGTTACCCTCCCACATCCAGGGCGGGACCGGATAGCGCTCCAGGTCCGCCTCCTCGAAAAGCGTATCCGCCTCGGCGTACCGCCCCGTGCGATAGGCGAGGTAGGCGGTGTAGAACCGGGACCACCCGTGGGTCTCGGGAGGAAACCGATCGATCAGCCGCTCGAGCTCCTCCAGGTCTCCGGTCCCGACCAGATGGTAGGCGAGCAGTCGCGCCGCTTCCGGGGGGTTGTCCCAGTCGTTGAGCAGCCGCCAGAGGCGCGGGACGTAACCACGGTCCCTCGAGGGAGGACGAAAGAACGCCACCTCCAGGAGCGCGCTCATCATGTCCGGCTCACCCTCCGCGAGGAGGGAGCTCGCCTCCTCCTCCCTGCCGGTGGCGATAAGCTCCCGAAGGAGCGCCCTCCTCACCCTGAGCTCCTCGGGAAAGCGGGCAGCTCCCCTCTCGAGGAGCTCCACCGCGCTGCGACCCTCCCGGCGGAGCAACAGCGCTCCGTTGAGATAGACCACCGGGGAGAAGCGGGGCGCGACGGTCCGGACCTCCTCGTAGAGGAGGGCTGCCTCCTCCCACTCCCGGGCGCTCATACGAAGGTCCGCCTGCAGGAGCAGCGGCTCCGGGAGGGTTGCCGAGGCACCACCGAGGGCTTCGAGATAGGTGTAGAAGGCGCTTCGGTTCTCGAGGGTGTGGCTTGCGACCAGAAGGAGCCGGGAGCGTTCCTCGCCGAGTCTCCCCGGCTCGATCTCCCGGAGGTAGCGCTCGAGGATCTCCTCGGCCTGTCCGAACGCGCCACTCTCGAGGGTGAGGAGGAGGGCGTTGTCGAGAAACGGGAGAGCCCGGGAGAACTCATACGCCCTGAGAAAGGGCTCAGGCGTCCGCGCCTCAGGGAGGGAGGCAAAGAGCTCGAGTTCCGGTGAGTCGAGCTCCTCCGGGGTTGCTCCGGCGGAGAGGAGGGCCGCTGAGAGGAGGGCTGGATAGGCGTCGGGGTCTACCCGTCGCGAGAGGAGTTGCCACGCCGCCGAGGGCTCCCCGTCGGTGAGTAGCTCATAGCCCCGGAGTGCGGAGATCGACGGGTCCGCGGGAAAGGCTGTGTGCGCCTCCTCGAGGAGCTGCGGATAGATGGGGTCCTCAGGTAGTCTCCGGGCTTGTTTTAGCAGCCGCAGCCACGCCTCGGGAGAGCGGGCGTTGCGCGAGGCGTCGCGGAGCAGATCCGCCGCCCGGGCGGTTTGCCCCTGCTCGAGAGCGTAGACGGCGTCGCGGAGGGCGAAGCGGTAGGCGCTGCGGGCGCGACTGTCCATAATGCCCGCGCGGATCAGGAAAACCGTGGCGAGGAGAATCAGCAGCGCTCCACTCACCCCGACTGCCGCCCGCACTCCCCTCGGCATCAGGCGCTCCTGCCCACCTCGCGCCAGATCCCGTCGAGGACACCGTTGACAAAGCGGAAGGCGTCATCGCCGCTGTACTCTTTCGCGATCTCCACCGCCTCATCGATCGCCACCGAGGCGGGGACGTCCTTCTGGAAAATCAGCTCGTATGTGGCGACCCGCAGTATTGCCCGGTCGACGAGCTGAAGGCGTTCGAACTTCCAACCCGTGAGGTGCCGCTTTATCGCCTCGTCGATCTCCTCGAGCTCTTCGAGGGTTCCCCGGACAAGGATAGAGGGAAAAAGCAGCTCCTCCGGGTTCCACGGTTCCTTGCGCCAGGTGAACTCAAGGAGTTCCTCAACGGGCTGAGAGGAGATCTCCCAGCTGTAGAGCGCCTGAACCGCAAGGATTCGTCCCTCCCTTCTCGATGCCATCGTCTACCAGTCGAGGTTCTGCTCGAACAGCTCCACCTCGGCCTCCTCCCGCAGCTCCTCCATCACCTCTTCCACGGCGCGCTGAAAGTTGCGCTGCTGCTGCTGCCCCATGAGGTAGTTTTCGATCTGGTCGCGGACGGTAATGTTCTGTCCCGGGAGGATCGGGTCGCCGAGCCCGAGGACCCGGGGGGAGCGGCGATTTGTAATCTCGACGATGTGAAAGCCGATATTCGACTCGATCACGCTGCTGACCTCCCCCTCGTCGAGGGAAAAGACGCTCTCAACAAAGCGTCGGCCGAAGAGATTCCTCGCCTCGGGATCGTTGCGCAGGAGAAAGCCGAAGTCTCCGCCCTGGTAGCTCGCGTCGTCGAGAGAGGCGTTCATCAGTTCCTGAAAGCTCGACTGCCCTGAGCGCAGTTGCTGCCGCAGCTGCTCCGCCCGGTCTCGTCCAGCCGCCACCTGGGAGTCGCTGCGGTTCCTGGTATCGATAAACAGCTGATTGAACCTGACCATCGCCGGGTTGGTAAACTGGGTGGCGTTCTCCTCGTAAAAGGCGAGTACCGCGTTCCGGCCGGGAGGGTCGAGGTTGTTGATCATCTCCCGCTTGCTCTCCACCACGTACTTCTCCTGGATGAGCCGCTCGGTAATCTGCTCGACGTACTCCTCCCAGGTGAGATCGAGCTGCTCCTGGATAAACTGCCGAAACTGGGAATCCGAGACCGGCTGGCCGAGAGACTCCCGCTGCGCCCGGATCGCGTTGTTGATCTCCTGTTGGGTAACCCGGATGTTCAGCCTCGCCGCGGCCTGACTGATCAGAATCTCCCCGATCTGCGCTTCGAGAACCTCCCTCCGCTGTCCCTCCGAGAGCTCCCGGCCGAGTTGCTGCTCGAGAAGCTGTACCTGGGTACGCAGCTCCCGCTGACCGATATTCACAGTCTCGGTGAGGCGGACAATGGCCACCGGCTTGTCGAGGACCTGTGCCGGGAGACTCCCCGCCGCAACCAGGGCGATAAGGAGAGTAGTAACGAATCGTTTCATACGCATTCCTGTGGGCTCTTAGGACGCCGCCCCTGCGGCGAGACGCTCCTTGAGCTTTTTAATACCGCTGAGCTTGCTGTCGAGCTCGAGCCCTCGTGTTAGATACCGGTTCGCCCGGTCGAAATCACCCTTCTCCACGTAGAGCTCCGCCGCCTTCTTCAGGTAGAAGGCGGTCTCCTTGTTCGAAAAATTCCAGGCGATCATCTGTTCGAGGGCAGGCAGAACGGTGTCTGCTTCCTCGCTGCCGGCCATCTTGAAGCATACCACTGTCCGCAACCGTTCCACCACCTCCTCCATAAAGTGCTTGAAATAGGGGCGCTGGCGTTCGAACCGGACAATGGCTGCAAGGAGATCGAAGGCTTGGAGGAAGCTGCCGCGCTCCTCATACTCCTCTGCGAGGAGGAAGGCGCAATCCATGAAGTCCTCCCGACCGAGATACTCCGCAAGGTCAAAGTCGCTAATTCGCATGAGGGTATCGTAGAGCTCGAGAGCGTCCTCGGGGTTATCATGAAGCAGATCGTAGAAAATGAGGCGCGCCTGGCTTTCTGCGTCCCCCTGTCTGCGCAGGAACTCCCGAAAGTCGAACTGTCGCTCACTCTGCTGCCGGCCGTGGAGGCGGTCATACTCGGAGCGTGCCTCCGGGTTGTTCAGAGTCTGGTAGGCGGTGAGTAGTTCGGTCATCTCATCCGCACTTCCGGCACTCTCCCGATTCGTATCGGGGTGAAGCTCCTTGACTCGTACGCGAAACGCCCGTTTTACCTCGTCCTGGGTCGCGTCACGCTCTACCCGGAGTACATCATAGTAGGTCTTCAATCTGCCAACTGCCAATCTGTGGATTTGTGAAAGCAGCCTAGAGTATAGCCTCCCCTTTTTTGGAAGGTCAATTATTTCGACTTCTCTGCTTCCGCTTCCCTACTGGACGACCGTGAGCTTTCCGCCGATAAGGCGGGAGTCCTCGACGGTTGCGAGAACATCGGAGTACCGGATGAACATCCCCTCGTGCTCCATCACATCCATCAGCCGCTTGAGGGCTTTGGTGTTTCCCAGAGGCTTCTTTACGACAAAGGCGAAACTCTTCTTTCCTGCAACGACGCCGGAGGTCCCAATGAACTCGGGAATCGCATCGGGAATCCGCCCGGAAAAGAGGGTGCGTTGCTCCGCCACGATGAGAATATGGGTGTAGATCGTGAGCTTCGTATTGACGTCCTGAACACCGTCGATCAGGTCGACATCATGCCCCTGAGACTCTACCCCCTCCGCGAGAGCCCGGGAAATGTCCCGGACCCTGTCGCGACTGGTGTCTGCGAAAAAAAGAACCGCAACCCGCATACGCCCGCCGGGTTAGTCGGATTCCTCCAGAGCTCCCGGAGCGTCCTCCCCCTCCGGGGCGGCCTCCTCTTCGGTCTCCCACCAGTTAACGCTCCCTTCCTCCTGCGCCTCGAGCTGCCGCGCAGCACCCTCGACGTTACCCGTCTCCGGGGTACGGTTGATCCAGGCGAGACCGAAGGAACTGAGAAGAAACACCGCCCCGAGTACCGAGGTCGTCTTGGTGAGAATGTTACCCGACCGGTTACCGACCTGGCTTGCTCCGCCGCCGCCGAAAATCCCGCCGAGCCCGTCCCCCCCCTCGTCCTGGACGAGGACAATGAAGATCAGCAGCACCGCACTGATGAGGAAGAAAACAAGAAGAAGGATACCGAGAAAACCCATAGGCTCTATGACTCCCTATTCGTCGAATTTCGCGATCGGCACGAAGCTCTCTCCCTTCAGAGAAGCTCCTCCGACGAGGGCGCCGTCGATATTCTCCTTTGCCATCAGCTCCTTGACGTTGCCCGGCTTTACCGAGCCTCCGTACTGAATGACAAGGTTCTGCGCCGCCTCCGGGGAGTAGCGCTTTTCGACCACACTTCTGATAAAGGCGTGCACCTCGTCTGCATCTTCCGGGGTTGCGGTCTTTCCGGTCCCGATTGCCCAGACCGGTTCGTAGGCGACGGTAACCCTGCCGAGGTCCGTCTCGCTCACGTTGGCCAGTCCCGAGGCGAGTTGCGCCTCAACAACCGTTTGAACCGAGCCCGCTTCCCGCTCTTCGAGCGTTTCGCCGACGCAGAGCACTACTTCTACACCCTCTGACAGGGCGAGGTCAACCTTCTTCCTGATCAGCTCGTCCCCCTCGCCGTAGTCGTGGCGACGCTCGGAGTGGCCGAGGATAACCGTCTGGACGCCGAGGTCCTTGAGCATCAGAACCGATATCTCCCCGGTATGTGCGCCGTCGAGGGCGGCTGCCATGTTCTGGGCGCCGACGAGGATGTTGCTCCCCTTGAGGACCTCCACCACCGCCGGCAGGGCGGTGAAGGGAGGGGCTACCATGTACCGGTGCTTCCCGGAGGCGAGGGCTCCCCTCAGCTCTTCGGCGAGGGCTACCGCCTCGCCGACACTCTTGTGCATCTTCCAGTTGCCCGCGATAAAAGGCGTTCTCATACTGCCTTCCCCCTACGCTTCCAGCGCCTGAATACCCGGAAGCTTCTTGCCCTCCAGGAACTCGAGGGAAGCGCCGCCACCGGTGGAAACGTGGCTCATCCGGGCGGCAACGTTGAACTTGTTCGCCGCGGCTACTGAGTCACCTCCGCCGACAACGGTCATCGCCGGGGAGTCGGCAATCGCCTCGGCAACGATCCGGGTTCCGGCGGCAAAGGTATCGAACTCGAACACGCCCATCGGACCGTTCCAGACCACCGTCCTCGCCGAGGCGATCCGTTCCTTGCACAGCTCTACTGTCTTCGGACCGATATCCATCGCCACCTTGTCCGCGGGAACGTCGACGGAGTCAACCGCCTCGGCGACGGCGTTCTCGTCGAACTCCGGGGCAACGAGATGGTCTGTGGGAAGTATGACCTCCACCCCCTGCTCCTTCGCCTTTGAAATGAGGCTCTTCGCCGTCTCGAGGTACTCCTCCTCGAGGAGAGACTTTCCGATTTCGTGTCCCTGAGCCTTGAGGAAGGTGTACGCCATACCCCCGCCGATGATGAGGGTCTTGCAGTTCGGCAGCAGGGACTCGAGGACCGCGATCTTCGTGGAAACCTTCGCTCCCCCGATAACCGCCACCATCGGCTGCTCCGGGTTCTCGAGGACCGGCGTAAAGAAGGCGACCTCCTTTTCGATGAGAAACCCGGCGTAGGACGGCAGGATGTGGGCGACTCCCTCCGTCGAGGCGTGGGCACGGTGGGCGCTTCCGAAGGCGTCGTTGACGTAGAGATCCCCGAGGGCGGCGAGCTTTTTCGAAAAGCCCTCGTCGTTGTCGGTTTCCTCCTTGTAAAAGCGAACATTCTCGAGGAGCATCACCCCGCCGGCGGGAAGCTCCTTAGACTGTTTCTCCACCTCCGGTCCGACACAGTCCTCGGCCATCACGACCTCCCTGCCGAGGAGCTCCGAGAGACGTCGGGCCACGGGAGCGAGGGTAAAGGCGGGGTCCTTCTTGCCCTTCGGGCGGCCGAGGTGACTCATGAGGATCAGCCTCGCCCCCTCCTGCTCGAGGATATGGTTCATTGTCGGAAGGGCTGCCTGAATCCGGGTATCGTCGGTAATCGTTTCCCCTTTGAGGGGTACGTTGAAATCCGCGCGCATGAGAACGCGCTTGTTGCGCAGGTCTGCGTCTTTAACGGTCTTAAGTGCCATGGTGGTTTACCTCTTCTGCGAGAGATGTGAAAGACTCCGGGGCCCTCCGACGGAGGACCCTGGAGAGGGTGTTAATCTACCAGTTTCTTGGCCAGGTCGATGACGCGGCAGGAATAACCCCACTCGTTGTCGTACCAGCCCATGACCTTCACCATCCGGCCGTTGACCATGGTGCTCAGAGCATCAAAGATGCAGGAGTGGGTGTTGTGGATGATGTCGACCGAGACGATCGGGTCCTCGGTGTACTCGAGGATGCCCTTCATCGCGCCCTCGGCGGCCTTCTTCATCGCGGCGTTCACCTGCTCCACCGTGGCGTCCTTTTTCAGGTACGCTACAAAGTCGGTGATCGAACCGGTGGGGGTGGGAACCCGCATCGCGAGACCGTCGAGCTTGCCCTTCAGCTCCGGGAGCACCTTGCCTACCGCTTTGGCGGCACCGGTGGTAGTAGGAATGATCGAGACCGCCGCGGTCCGTGCCCGTCTCAGATCCGAGTGCGGAGCGTCGAGGGTCATCTGGTCGTTTGTGTAGCTGTGGACGGTGGTCATAAAGCCCTGCTCGATGCCGAACTCGTCGTTGAGCACCTTGACCATCGGGGCGAGACAGTTGGTGGTGCAGGAGGCGTTGGAGACGCACTCGTCACTATCCCTGAGGTCGTCGTCGTTTACACCGAGGACGATCATGTTATCGATTGTGTCCTTCGAGGGGACCGTGAGAACGACCTTCTTGGCGGGGAAGCTGCTGTTCTTGAGGTG
>JBKHDM010000035.1:0-29196 GCA_046541355.1 Spirochaetaceae bacterium | reverse complement strand
GACCTCTGGCGTCTACAGCAGCGGGGCCTGGAAACGCACAGAGGGTATCGCTACCTCGCCTACTCCCACGTGATGCTCTTTTCCTTTCTCGTGGCGCTGTTTATCTACCTCTCCCTCCGTCGACGCGATGCCGGAAGCTCCCGGCCCGGCACCCCGATACTCCTGTCATCCTTCGTGATCCTCCTGATCACCGCGGGAATCAGCGTGGTAGGGCAGCTCCTTCATGGGGAACTCACCGTCTACACCCTCGGAGCCCTCGGCATTGCGATCTCCGTCTACCTCCCCATCGGTGTCTCACTTCTGCTTTTTGGATCGGGTTACCTCTTCCTCATGCTCCTTTTACCCGCGGTACAGACAGCCCCAGGTACTCTGGCGGCTCATCAGGTCAACCTCTCCCTGTTGACGGCGATCGCCGTCGCCGCAAACGTGAGCCTCAACCGGCAGGCGATTCGCAGCGCCGATCAACTCGAGCTGATCGAGGCGCAGAACCGGGAGCTGCAACAGCTCGCCTGGTGGGACCCCCTTACAGGGCTTGCCAACAGGAGATTAGGTGAGATCAGGATGGAGGAGGAGCGCGCCCGGTTCCTGCGGTATCGCCGTCCCTTCTCTCTCATCATGAGTGACATTGACCTGTTCAAGGAGATAAACGACCGCTACTCCCACGCCGTGGGAGACCGGGTTCTCCAGACACTTGCGGGCATCCTCACCGGCCATCTGCGGGAAGTCGACCTGGTTGTACGGCAGGGAGGTGAGGAGTTTCTCATCATCATGCCGGAAACAGATGCCGCCGCGGCAACGGAGGTGTGCGAAAAACTGCGTGCCGGGGTGGAGGCGTATGAGTGGGAACAGATCGAGGGTGGCATCGAGCTTACTATGAGCTTCGGGGTCGCCGACAGCAGTGAGGAGCGCGAGCTCGAGGCGATAATCGAGGTCGCAGACCGCCGGCTCCATGAGGCGAAAGCCGCGGGACGCAATCGCGTTCACGGTCGCGGCGGCAGCCCAGGGCAGTAGCGGCTTCGAGTCCAACTGGTTGACGCTCTCGTCGACAGCGGTGATGTTAGAGGTATAAGGAGGCAGCCGGATCAGCCCGTCCCGCGGTCGCCGGCAGCGGCGCCGGATAGACCTCAGCTCCGACATATCTCTCGATCAACCAACCGGGAGGCTCTCGTTTCATGATCGAGCCCTTCCCGGGAGGGTCACCTCTACTGTCGGGGAGGATGCGCAGACCCTCTGTGGGCGCAATGGGGAGGTCTCCTTCGAGATCCAACTCGGGGAGTCGGGGGGAGAGCTCTTGCTCTCCGGGGATATAACCAACCACGGCGGCCGGAGCCTCCGGGTCGACAGGCTCACCCTCCGTTTCGAGGAGGTGTTGCTCCCCGGAGGGCGGCAGCGAGGAAGCCGCCGTTTTTTCAAAAACGGCTATCAGAGCTGGTCGGAGAGCCGCTCCTTCGGCGTCTGGGAGAGCGAAATGCGCCCCTGGCTCCCGACGATGATCGAGCTCCAGGACAATCCGCACAACCTTCCACCCCACCGCGGAGGCAGACGGCGTGGCAAGTTCCGCTCCGATTTCTTTTGCCTCCTCGGCCGCGCCGGAGGGCCCTACCTCCTGGCGGGACAGCTTTCATCCTTTAATCAGTTTCTCTATCTGCGCTCACGGCTCAATCGGCTGCGTAAGGCACCCTACCTCGAGATTATCTGGGACTGCGGGGGCCAGCAACTGCCGCCCCACGCCTCGGTCCGCCTCGACGAGGTTCTCCTGCGCCCGGGGCAGAGCGCCGAGACCCTCCAGGCAACCCTCTACGACCGCATTCGCGAGCGTCTGCTCCTCGGCGGCCAGGAGTGGTCCCTCGCCGGTCGCGAACGTCCTCAAGCGATCGCTCGCAAAGAGGTGCTCCACCCGCCGGCAGGTGCGGGTGTCACCGGCTGGTGCAGCTGGTACTACTACTTTACCGGGGTCACCATGGATGACCTGCGCCGAAACCTCCGCCACGCCTCCCGGCGACAAGCGCGGTTTCGCTACGTTATTCTGGACGACGGCTACTCGAGGCAGATAGGCGACTGGCTCGATCCGAACGAGAAGTTCAGCGAAGGGCTTGGCGAGGTAGCCCGGACGATCCGGGAGCACGGCTACGAGCCCGGTATCTGGATCGCCCCTTTCATCGCGGGGAGAGGAAGCTCGATCTACCGGCACCATCGCTCCTGGTTTCTCAGGCACAACGGGCCGGTCCGCGCCTCCTGGAACCCGCACTGGGGCAAGGACTCCCTCTTCTATTGCCTCGATCTGACCAATCCGGAAGTCCAGGCGTACCTGCGCAGGGTAATCCACACCCTTACCCGGGAGTACGGCTTTACCTTTCTGAAGCTCGATTTTCTCTACGCCGCCGCGGCTCACGGTCGTGCCTGGGACCAGCGCTACACCCCGGCGGAGCGACTGAAGCTCGGCTATGACATTATCCGGGAAAGTGCGGGAACCGAGGTCTTCCTGCTCGGCTGCGGCTCCCCCCTCCCCCAGGCGGCAGGACGGGTAAACGCGATGCGGATCGGACCGGACGTGGCGCCCTTCTGGTTTGATGCCCTGCGCTACCACCTCACCCGGGATCCTCACGCCTCGAGCACCTCCTCGGCGATTCGCAGCGCCATCGTCCGATCCCCCGCTCACAGACGCCTCTGGCTCAACGATCCTGACTGTCTCATGCTCCGGGATCGGGACATCCTGATGAACGAGACAGAACGCCTCACCCTCGCCCAGATAGCCGCGGTTACCGGAGGGCTCTTTATCCTCTCCGACCGCCTCGACCTTCTCACCGACGAGGCGTGGGAGCGCTACGATCGCCTCCGGGAGCTCGCCGGACGGTGCAGCGAGGCGACAATCCTCCCCCTGGAGCTCGCAGAGCGGCAGGTGCCGCGACTCATCTACAATGAGGCGGGGTTTCTCGCCCTTTACAATCCCGGCGACCGCCCGCAACCGGGACGGATCGAGCTTGCCACGCTCCCGGGCCCGAGACCGAAGGCGCTTCGGGAGTTCTGGGGGGGCGAGGAGCGTCGCCCGGAGGCGGATGTCGTCGAGACCGGTCCGCTGCCTCCCCACGGAAGCCGCATCTTCGAGCTGCTTTATTGATTTGCCTCTCCCCGTCGTGTGATCATGGAGATCATGCGTAGCAGTGCCGAAACCGGCGCCCGAGAAGGGCGCCGAACCCTCACCTCCCGGGAGATCGAAACCCTCGAGAGCCGTGGCTGCCGCGCCGAGGAGTGGGCGCGTATCACCGTGGCCGACCCCTTCGACGCGACCCTGATCTCAAATGTGAGCTTCCGGGGGGAGGTGCGCCTCTCCACCCTCGAGGCGGGATACTATAACAGTGACGGTCTCGAGCTTCCTGTCGGCATCAGTGAGAGCCTCCTTGTCTCATGCACCATCGGCGCAAACCCGGCGATCCATCGGGTCACATACCTCGGCGACACCGTCCTCGGGGATCGGGTGGTGCTGCTGAACCTCGGAGAGGCAGCAGGGCACGGGGCGGATCGGCGGGAGGGGCGCGAGGAGAGCGCTCCCCCGGGGGGTCGACGCCGGGCGGCGGTGATGAACGAGTCCGGCAGCAGGGAGATCGCTCTTTTTGATGAGATGTTGCCCGCCGACGCCTACCTCTGGGCGCGCTACCGGGACGACCAGCGGCTGTTGCGTCGGCTCGAAAAGATGACCGAAGACCTCGAGCCGACAGAGGGGTGCCGCCTCGCCGACGACACGGTGGTGCGGCAGACCGGAGTGCTCCGGTCGGTACGCACCGGCCCCGGATGTCGCATCGTCGGGGCAGACCGGCTGGAGGATCTGTTTCTCGACTCCTCCCTGGAGGAGCCGACACTCGTCGGCAGCGGCGTAGAGCTGGTCGCCGGGGTGTGCGGCCCGGGGTGCCGGATCGACAGCGGAGCGAGGGCGCGGCGGTTCCTCCTGGGAGGAAGGGTTACCCTCGAGCTCGGGGCGAGGTTGGTCGACTCGGTTGTCGGGGATAACTCGACGGTCGCCTGCGGCGAGGTCCGCCACTCCCTGCTGTTTCCAGCCCATGAGCAGCACCACAACTCCAGCTTCCTCGTCGCCACCCTCATCGGGGGGCAGTGTAACATCGCCGCCGGGGCGACCATCGGCTCCAATCATAACAGCAGAGTTCCCGACGGGGAGCTTCAGGCGGGTCGCGGGTTCTGGCCCGGCTTGTCGACGAGCTTCAAGCACTCCTCCCGTTTCGCCTCCTTTGTTCTTCTGTCCAAGGGGGACTACCCGGCGGAGCTCGACATCCCCTTCCCCTTTGCCCTGGTGAGCCGGAGCGCAGACGGCAGCGGTTTGGAGATACTCCCCGCCTTCTGGTGGCTCTACAACATGTACGCCCTTGCGCGAAACGACTGGAAGTTTGCACACCGGGACCGAAGGTTGCACCCGCGGCAGCACATCGAGTTCAGCGCCCTCGCGCCGGATACGGTGGAGGAGATTATCCGTGCCCGGGCGCTCCTCGAGGAGTGGACCGGCCGGTGTGAGGCTGCCGCTCAGATCGCCTCCGTCGAGGAGATGCGCAGGCGGGGCTCTGAGATCCTCCGTTCCGGTGCCCCCTTGGCGGGGAGTGTGGAGATGGAGGGGGTGGAAAAGTCCCGCCGGCCTGCGGTTGTGCTCAAACCGCGGCAGGCGTATCAGGCGTATCGGGAGATGCTGGTCCACTACGCAGGCATACACCTCACCAGCCGCGGCTCGCTCGAACGGCCCGGGGAGAGTCAGGAGCCGTGGCGGGTCGCCCCCCTCGAGCGGGTCACGGCGTGGGAAAACCTCGGCGGCCAGATTGTCCCCGCCGCCGAGGTGGACCGGCTGCGGGGCGAGATCGGCTCCGGCGTAATCACCGGGTGGAGCGAGGTCCACCACCGCTACGACGAGCTGCACAGGCGCTACGGAGAACAGAAGCGGCTGCACGCCGTGGCGGTCTATCAGCTCCTCTCTCCGGAGGGCTCGAGGAGCGAGGAGGGGTGGCGGGAGTTTTTGAGGGAGTTCGCCGAGGTGCAGCGGCTCCGGCGCAGGCGGGTTGTCGAGAGCAGGCAGAAGGATTACGCCAACCCCTTTCGCCGCGCCACATACCGGAGGGAAGAAGAGATGGTTGCTGCTCTCGGAACCGTCGAGGAGGACGGTTTTATCCGGCAGGTCGAGAGGGAGACATCTGAACTCGAGGCGCGGGTCGCCGCACTCCTCGGAGGGCGCTCTTGATTCGCGGTTGACGTCATCTCGGTTTAGCGATTAGAGTGGGGTATCTCTAGGGGTGCTTTTCGCGAGGAAAGGCTGAGAGTAGACCCTTGAACCTGATCCGGGTAATGCCGGCGGAGGAAAGCGATTGACTGCAGGACTGCTTCAATTCTCTCACCTCGGAAACCTCCGAAAACCCACCCCTACCAATCAACATGAGGAGGTGCGCATATGCGCATGTTTGTACGACTCACCCTGCTTGCCACGCTCTTTCTGCTCCTCGGGATAGCCGCGGTTTCCGCCTCGGGAGCGACGGAAGGGGAACAGGGGGAAGCCGAAGGGCCTCTGGTGGTCTACACCTACGACGCCTTCCCCGAGGCCCTCGAGACGGTCATGGTCGACTACTTTCGGGAGACCCTGGAGGAGGAGGTCGAGTTTCAGCGGTTTGCCGATACCGGGGGCCTTTTCAACCAGCTCTTTCTCGAGCGGGAAGCCCCTCGGGCAGACGTGGCGATCGGACTCGACACGAGCTATCTCGGCCGAGCTCTCGAGGAGGAGTTTTTCGAGCCCTACCGCCCGGAAGGGGCAGATCTACTGCGACCTGAGCTGGTGGTGGACGAGGAGTTCCGGGTAACCCCCTTCGACTACGGCGGAGTCACCCTCAACTACAACAGCGAGCTGTTGCCCGAGCCGCCGGGGAGCTGGGAGGAGCTGCTGAGTGAGGAGTATCGGGACAGTATCATCCTGATGAACCCGAACACCTCATCCCCGGGACGCAACTTCCTCCTGTTCACGATCGCGGAGTTCGGCGAACAGGGGTATCTCGACTTCTGGGAAGATCTCCAGCCGAATATCCTCACCATCACCCCGGGCTGGTCCGAGGGGTACGGCCTCTACTCCCAGGGGGAGGCGCCGATCGTCCTCAGCTACGAGACCTCTCCGGCCTACCACCTCGCCTACGAGGATACCGACCAGTACCGACCCCTCATCTTTGACGACGAGGCGTACTGGCAGATCGAGGTGGCAGGGATCGTCCGCGGCACCCCGAGGCGGGAGCTCGCCGAGGCGTTTATCGATAAGATGCTTTCCGAGGAGTTTCAGCGTGAAATTCCCCTGAACCAGTTCATGTATCCGGTCCGGGACGATCTGGAGCTTCCGGAGGCGTTTACCGCCTTCGACCGGGCGGAGGAGAAGGTTGACCTCGCCCCGGAGCGGGTCGCCGAGATGATGGATCAGTGGCTCGAAGAATGGGAAGACACCATGCGATAGCAGCCGCGGCCGTTGTGGTCGCGCTTCTGTTCGCCTTTTTTCTCCTTCCCCTCCTGGCGTTCTACGGCATCACTCTCCAAGGAGAAGGCCTCCCCGCCCTCGGGGAGGCCGCTTCCCGCGCCCTCGCCTCGGGCAGACTCGCCCGAATCGCCGGGTTCACCTTCTCCCAGGCGGCAATCTCGGCGGCGATCAGTCTCCTGGTGGCGCTGCCGGGAGCGTATCTGCTCTCCCACTACGACTTTCCCTTTCGAAGAATCAGCTACTCCTTCACGCTCCTGCCCTTCGTGCTGCCGAGTATTATCGTTGTAATCGCGATGATCAGTTTTTTCGGCCGGGGAGGATTGCTCAATCAGCTGTTCGGGACCAGGGTCAGTTACGTCTACAGTTACGCCGGGATCGTCCTCGCCCACGTCTTTTACAACTTTTCCCTGGCGATTCGGGTTCTCTCGGCGGGGTGGCAGTCCATCGATCGCAGGTACCAGGAGATAGCCTCCTCCCTCGGAGATACCGCCTTCGGTCGATTCCGACGAATAACCCTCCCCCTGCTCACCCCTTCGATCCTCACCGCCTTTCTGCTGGTTTTTATCTACTGCTTTCTGAGTTTCGGGGTGGTTCTCGTCTTTGGGGGTGTACAGTACGAAACCTTCGAGGTCCGGATCTACTCGGATATCAACGTTCGCCTCGATTTTGTCTCCGCCGCCCTCTACGGGGCGGTGCAGCTCTTTTTTACCGGGGGGATCTTTCTGCTTTCAGGCCGCCTCATCCGTGGCGGCAGCGCCGTCCAGGCTGAGATGGCAACCCCTGAGCGGCGTCTGTCCAGGGCAACCCTCCCGGTGCGCCTCTCCGCCGCCGCCTACGCCGCCTTTCTCGCCTTCTTTCTTCTCGGCCCTGTTCTCACCCTCATCTACCGCTCCTTCCTCTCCGACGGCAGGTTGAGCTTTCACGCCTACGCGGCGCTCTTTGGGGGAGAGACGGAACGAAACGTCGAGAGCATACTCAGGGCGACGATTCCCGAGGTGATGGCGCAGTCGATCCTCCTGGCGGTCGCGAGTGGTACCTTGAGTTTTATTATCGCCATGACCCTCGCCTGGGTGCTGAGAGGCGATTCCACCCCCCGGGGCTCCCTGCTGTCGACCCTCGCACAGCTACCCCTCGGGATCTCCCTGGTGACCGTCGCCCTCGGGGTTCGGCTGCTCTACATACCCTACCTCCCTCTCCCGTTGCTGGTGGTTGTTACCCAGGCGATCGCAACCCTCCCCCTGGTCTACCGGATCGTCTCCACCGAGACCCGGCGGCTCCGGGAGAGCTACGTCGAGGGAGCGCGCTCTCTGGGAGCCGGCACCGTGCGAATACTCCGGGAGATCGTTCTGCCGGTCCTGCGCAGGGGACTGCTTAACGCCTACGCCTACGCCCTCGCCCTCCCCTTCGCTGACCTCACGGCGGTACTCACCGTCGGCCGCGGAGAGATCGCAACCTTTCCCGTGGCGATCTACCGGCTCATCGGGTTTCGCAGCTTCGATCTCGCCCTTGCCCTCTCCGGGATCTATCTGCTGATCTGCTTTCTTCTGTTCTACTGGATTGACCGGACCTCCTTTCGTCGACGGTCCGCGGGAGCTCTCAGATGGTCCGGATAGAAAACGTCGAGGTAACCTGGCCTGAGTTCAAGCTCCGTGCCTCCCTCACCGCCGAGAAGGGGGAGGTGCTCTCGATCCTCGGGCCGAGCGGGAGCGGCAAGACCACCACCCTGCGCATCATCGCGGGGTTCGCTCCAACCGAGGGGGGACGGGTTTTCGTGGGGGACCGGGAGGTCACCACCCTGCCCCCGCAGGATCGTCGGATCGGGTTCGTCTTTCAGGACTACACCCTCTTTCCCCATATGAACGTCTTTCGTAACGTCGCCTACGGCCTCGAGGTCCAGGGGCTCTCCCGGCAGGAGCAGCAGCGAAGGGTCGCCCGGTACCTCGACCTTGTCGGCCTGCCGGGCTACGAACAACGGACGGTGGAGACCCTCTCCGGGGGTGAGCGGCAGCGGGTAGCGGTGGCCCGGGCGCTGGTAGTGGAGCCGGAGGTTCTTCTCCTCGATGAGCCGTTCTCCTCCATCGACGCACCCCTGCGAAAGGACCTGGGAAGCCAGCTTCTCCGGCTCCAGCGCGCCCTCGGTATCACCATCCTCTTTGTGACCCACAGCCGAAGCGAGGCGCTGTCGATCTCTCACAAGGTGGCGGTGATGCGCAAAGGCGAGATCCTCCAGGCAGGAACCCCTGAGGAGCTCTACCGTCGCCCGGTGGACAGTTTTGTCGCAGCCTTCGTCGGCCCGGCGAACCTCCTCACCGGAACCCTCCGGGGGGAGAAGCCGGGAGAACCGGGTAGCTCCCTCTTTGAGAGTGAGGAGCTCCCGCATCCTCTCAGGATAAGCGCCGCCGGGGAGAGCTCGGCAACCACCCTGATGATTCGCCCCGGGGCGCTCGCCTTTGCCCCGGAGGGGGAGGCTCGAAGGGGCGAGGAAGGTGCCGCCCGGGAGGGTGCAACCACCCTCGAGGCACGGGTTATTGCCCGGCAGTTTTTCGGACACTACTTCGAGTACGAGTGTGAGCTCTCAACAGGCAGACGTCTCACCCTCTTTAGCCCGGAGTCCCGCTCCGTCGGTACCGCCTGCGAAATCCTCGTAGCGCCGGAGGTGCCGGTTCTTCTTCCGCTCTAAAAGGCTATCCTGAGGGTTGCGGAGGGTCGAGTTCCTTTAGACCGCCGGGGCGCGGCGTTAGTATCTTATGGGCTCAGTAAGGGAGGAGCGTAGTTGTATGAGAACAAGCAGCAGTAACAGGCGTATGCGGGGGTATCGGCGGCCGGTGGTGGTCGCACTTTTTCTGGTGCTGCTCGCAGCGGGGCTCCCGGCGCAGCAGCGCCTGAGTGAGGAGCGCTTCGAGGACTGGCAGGCGGCGCAGCAGGTGGTTTCCGCGGCAGTCTCGGGCGTGAGGGTCGAGAGAACCTCCTGGGTCACCGACGCCCAGAGCTACCGGACGGATGCGCGGATAATTCACGACCCTGACCAGGAGAGCTCCATCGAGTTTCCCGTCGACCTTAGTGAACAGGAGTGGCGGGAGCGCCTCGACGATTTCGCCTACTACGTCCTTCGGGAAGACGGGACCGAGCGAGCCTTCAGTAACCCGATGCATAACAGCAAAACTCCCGGGATCTACTACTCCCGGGCAACGGGGCAGCCGCTTTTCAGTTCCGAGGACAAGTACGACTCCCGAACCGGTTGGCCGAGCTTCACCAAACCGATCAGTCCCGACGCCGTCGCCTACTTCTGGGATTACGGACTCTTCTCCCGGCGCATCGAGGTCGTGGACTCCCTCTCAGGCTCCCATCTCGGCCACGTCTTCCGGGACGGTCCGGAGCCGACCGGGCAGCGCTACTGCATGAACGCAGAGGCGCTCATCTTTGTTCCCGAGGGGGAGGATCCTCCGCCGATGCTCACTCCCGCTGATATGTAAGACCCTCCGGGAGAGCCCCGTTCCGATAGGTGTACAGGAGGCGGAGATTGACCATCCTTCCTCCCCATTCGATAAAGCTCACCTCCCAGTTGATCCGCTCCCCGTTGAGAAGCAGATCGTACCTGCGCCGCTCAGAGGGGCTCACCGGGTTTTCCGCGTCCGGCAGTCGCACCGCGCGCACCTCCCTCACCGGTATGATGCGGTCCGCGCCGAGATCCGAGCGCTCGAGAACGAACATCTGCCGCCGAAGGAGATAGAGCGCGTGGACAGCGTCGTAGGCGTTGAGGCTGAAGGGTGCGCCCTCGGGAAGTGAAGGCTCCCGAAAGGGTCGGTCCTCCTGAGCAGGGAGACCGGGAGGGTGGAGAAGCGGGAGGAGAGCCGCGAAAGCGATGATCAGGCGGTGACCCATACTATCTCCATTTTCGGCTTGATTGTGGTACTCTACAGGGGTGGAAGAGCAGTTAGGATTCGCCTTTCCCTTTTTCAGCGTCGTAAACGTTATTCTTATCGGCATCATCGTATTTTTTGAGCGCTCGGACCCGCACAAGACCTTGAGCTGGGTGCTCGTGCTGGTCTTTCTGCCGGTAATCGGTGTGGCAGGTTATCTGTTTTTCAGCGGAAGACTCTACTTTCGCGAGCGCAGACTGGTAACCGCAAAGCGACGCATGGACCAGTACGTCCGATCCCGGCTGATGACCCGTTTTCCCCGCCTCGCCTCCTCCCGGACCGCCATGGGGGACGAGGCGCTCCACCCCTACGAGCCGATAGTCCGGATGAACTTACGCTACGGTCAGAGCTTCTACAGCGAGGATAACGAGGGTACGATCTTTGTTGATGGAGCAAAAAAGTTCGACGCCCTCTTTAAAGACATTCTCGAGGCGAAACAGTCGATACACCTGCTCTACTACATCGTCCGTCCCGGGGACCTTGCCCGAAAAATGGTCACGCTGTTAACGGAAAAGGCGAAGGAGGGAGTTGAGGTCAAGTTTCTCTACGACGACATCGGAAGCCTCACCATCCGGCCGCAGTTCTTCCGGGCGCTCACCGCCGCGGGGGGGTCGGTAAAGGCGTTTTTTCCCCGGATTCTCGGCATCAACCTCGCTATCAACTACAGAAACCACCGTAAGATAGTTGTGATCGACGGAAAGACAGCCTACCTCGGGGGCATGAATCTCGCCGACGAGTACATCCACGGCATCGGTCGGCTGCGCCCGTGGCGGGATACCCACCTCCGGATTACCGGCTCCGCCGTGGCCCTCCTGCAGATGCGCTTTCTCATGGACTGGGAGGCAACGACGGGAAATCAAAGCAGTCCAGAACAGATCGACCGATACTTTGATCTACCCGAGACGCCTTCGGACAGCGGAAAGCTCGGCATGCAGATCGTCTCCTCGGGACCGGACAATCTTCGGGATGACGAGATCCGGGACGCCTTTATCCAGATGATCATTCTCGCCCGGCGAAGAGTAATCATTCAGACGCCCTACTTCATTCCTGACCCCGCCTTTACCGCCGCCCTCAAGATCGCCGCCCAGTCCGGTGTTCAGGTTGAGTTGATGCTCCCGGGAGTGCCGGACCACCAGGTGGTCTATCTCGCCTCCCACTCCTTTCTCCGAGATCTTCTCGAGGAGGGGGTAAAGGTGTACCACTATCGCGGTTTTCTCCACGCAAAGATGGTGGTCATCGACGCCGCCGTCGCCTCGATCGGGACAACCAACATCGACAACCGGAGTTTCGCCCTCAACTTCGAGATCAACGCCTTTATCTACAACCGGGAGTTTGCCGCCCGGTGCGAGGCGATCTTCGAAACCGACCTCGAACAGAGCTACTCCCTCGACCGCGACTGGTTCGCCTCCCGCTCCCTCTGGTGGAACGGCGCAAGCGCCGTCACCCGGCTGCTCGCACCCCTTCTGTGAAGGGACACTCCCTGGCACACCGGGCTCACCAGAATGGCGGGAATGGCACGTTCAATTATCCAGATCCTGGAGCACCACCCGGAGATCCGGGAGCTTCCCAACAGTATTCCCCTCCTCCACCACCTCGCCGCGGAACACCAGCTCGGCTCCTGGCAAACCGGGGCTCGGGGCTTCGTAAAGCGCTTCGACCCTGCCGAGGAAGCTCAGCTCCTCCGCCGTCTGAGGCAGGGGGGACGGCGGTATGACCCTTATGCGCACCCCGGTTGATCGAGACCCTCCGGGGTCGGTAGGATCACCGGAACGAAGGAGCAACTAAGGATGATTCGAGCAGGGTTTGTAGGGTGGCGTGGCATGGTCGGTTCCGTGCTCATGCAGCGGATGATCGAGGAGGGGGACTTCGACGGACTCGAAGCGACCTTCTATTCAACCTCCCAGGCGGGGTCCCGGGTACCCGAGTTCGGCGCCACCGGGCCGGAGACCGTCATGGACGCAATGGACCTCGACGCCCTCGCCTCGAATCAGGTCATCCTCAGCTGCCAGGGTGGCGAGTACACCAGTACTATCTATCCCCGTCTGCGGGAATCGGGTTGGCGCGGCTACTGGGTGGATGCGGCATCGACCTTGCGGATGGCCGAGGACGCCGTGATCGTCCTCGACCCGGTCAACCGAAACCGCCTAGACCACGCCCTTGAGGCGGGGGTTCGAAGCTTTATCGGGGGAAACTGCACGGTCAGTCTCATGCTCATGGCGATCTACGGGCTTTTCCGGGAGAGTCTCGTCGAGTGGGTGAGCACCATGACCTACCAGGCCGCCTCCGGGGCGGGGGCGGCGAAGATGCGGGAACTCGTCGCCCAGATGCACACCCTCGCCGCCGCCGCAGGCAGCGGCCTCACCGACGAGAGTATCGCGGTTCTCGAGCTCGACCGGGCGGTCCAGAGCGCCTTCAAAACCCCCGACTTTCCCCTCGCGGAGATCGGGGCGCCCCTCGCCGGGAGTCTCATTCCCTGGATCGACCGCGCCGTGGAGGGGGGACAGACCCGGGAGGAGTGGAAGGGGTTCGCCGAGACAAACAAGGTTCTCGGTCTCCAGGAGAGCCCGATTCCCGTGGACGGCATCTGTGTCCGGGTCGGCTCGATGCGGTGCCACAGCCAGGGATTGACAATAAAGCTGAAGCGGGAGCTGCCCCTCGACGAGATCGAGGAGATTATCGCCTCCGGAACAGCGTGGACCGAGGTTGTCCCGAACAACCGGGAGGAGACGGTGAAGCGGCTGAGCCCGGCTGCGGTCTCCGGGACGCTCCAGGTTCCGGTGGGAAGGGTACGGCCGATGCGGATGGGCCGGGATTACCTCACCCTTTTTACCGTGGGGGATCAGCTGCTCTGGGGCGCGGCGGAACCGGTGCGTCGGATGCTCGCAATTCTCGCGGAGCGGCTCGACTAAAGCGGCGGGATCGGGAGTGAAAGCTCCGCCACAGCCCCGCCCTCGTTACGAAGGGTGAGCTCGCCGCCGTGTTGAACGGCGAGGGCCGAGACAATATCGAGGCCGAGACCACGCTCCTTGCCCTCGAGGACCGCCGGAGGAAATCCGCCACCGGAGTCCCGGACAACCATAAGGAGCCGATCGCTGCCCGCGGCGCGGATGAAAACCTCCACCACGCCACCCGCGCCTTCGCCGCAGGAGTACTTTATGGCGTTGGTCAAAAGCTCGTTGGCGATGATGCTGACCGCGACGGCGAGGCGCGGCGGGAGGGTGAGCCGTTCCACGTCGAGATCGACCGACTGCCGGCAGTTGCATCCGGAGAGCCTGCCGAGGGCGTGGTTGAGAAGAGTAAAGAGGTCGACCTCTTCGCAGCTCCCCTCGCTGTACAGCTCGCTGTACAGCGCGCCGACCGCGGCGAGACGGCCGCTTGCCGCCTCGATCGCCGCCACCGCCGCAGGCTCCTTGGTGCGCCTCGCCTGGAGAGAGAGCATCGACCGGATCAGAAGCAGGTCGTTTTTGATGCGATGGTGCGCCTCGGTGAGGAGGATCTGCTTCTCCCGCAGGAGCGCCTCAACCTCCTTCTGCACCCGTTTGCGTTCACTGATATCCCGGTAGATCACGACAAAACCGACAATCCGGTCCTGGTCGATGATCGGGGAACCGGAGAGAAGAACCGGTACCGGGGTGCGGTCCCGGGTGTATCTGACCGACTCGGTGTAGGGAATCGTATGCTGCCTGTAGAGCATACTCGTGAGCTCCCGGGCCTGATCATCGACGGGAACCCCTTTCGGGGCGACGAGGTCGTCGAGTTCCCTTCCTACTGCCTCCGCAAAGGAGTAGCCGAAAAGCCGTTCCGCCCCGGGGTTCCACTCCACTACCCGATGCGCCTCATCGAGGGTAACAACGGCGTCCGGGACCGAGGCGAGGATACGCTCGAGGTAGAGCGCTCTTGCGTTCCCGGACGCTATCGACGGTGGGACGCGGTGCCTGCCCATTCAGGTAGGTCCTCAAGGCACCGCTGCGAGGATTTCCTCGAGGGCGGCGACAATCGCCGCGCCTCCCTCGCTCTTGAGCAGGTGAGGACATCCTTCGAGCCCGTCGAGATCGTGGAGGATCTGCCGCGGGTCGTAGGTGGTAAAAAATATGATCGGCATCGCAGGTCGGATCGCCCGCATGACCTTTGCGGCTTGCGCCCCGCTTACCCCGGGTCCGAGATCGAGGTCGAGAAGGACCGCCCCGAGGGAGGGGTCTGCATCTACCAGACCGATCGCCTCCTCCCCACTGGTAGCGAGGCTGACCCGGTAGCCCGCGCTTGTCAGAATCCGCGACTCGTTGAGGGCGATTACCATTTCGTCCTCCACAAGCAGCAGGTGGCCTCTGTGCTGTTCCATGTTCCCTCCCTTATACGTAAGGCCGATCTGCTGCAGTGGCGGATCAACTGCAGCCGTCGAGTCTCAGGCGTGAGCCGTCTCCAGACTCTTGAGCTCCCCGTCTGCGAAGACGCGGTTTATGTCGAGAATAATGATAAAAGCATCATCCCGCTTGGCGATCCCGTCGATGAACTCGGTCTCCACCTTTGTGCCGAAGGAGGGAGCCGGCTCAACCGACTCCGGAGCGATGTCGATCACCTCCTCAACGGAGTCGGCAAGACACCCGACGGTCATCTGCTCCTCCCCCCGACCGACGTCCATAACGATAATACTGGTGTCGACAGTCTCTGCGACCTCGGACATCCCGAACTTCTGCCGCAGGTCCACCACCGGCACCACGCTGCCTCGAATGTTAATTACCCCTTTCATGTACTCAGGCATCCGGGGCAACCTGGTCACCTGCATCAGCTCGAGGACCTCCCGAACCCGGGCTACCTCGGCGGCGTACTGCTCCTCGTCGAGGGTGAAGGTAAGGTACTGCCGGGTACTCTGTTCATCTGACATCGTTTTCGCTCCTTCTAATACTCAACGAACTCTGCGTCGGTCTCGTCCCGCTCACCGTTGCCGAGCTCGAGCTTGAATCCCTCTTGCCGGCTCTGCTGCGTTCCAGGGGCGAGGGTGATCCCGGTGCTCCCCTTGGGATCGGCCAGAGGTCTCCGGTTTTCGCCGTTCGCCGAGATGGTTGCATCCTCCCTTCTTCGAACCTCCGCCCTCTTTTTCGGCGCGGGCAACGGCCGGCCGCCGCTGCTGTCGAGCTTGAAAAAGGCGACGGTATTCTGAAGCTGCTCCGCCTGACCGGAGAGTTCCTCCGCCATGGATGCCATCTCCTCGGAGGAGGAGGCGTTCTGCTGTACCACCTGATCGAGCTGGGCAAGGGCTTTGTTGATCTGCTCCGCCCCGGCGTTCTGCTCCAGGCTCGCGGCGTTTATCTCCTGGACGAGCTCGGCGGTTCGCCGTATGTCCGGGATAATGTCCGCGATCATCTCGCCGGCCCGCTCGGCAACTTCTACACTCGACTTGGACAGCTCCCCGATCTCTCCCGCGGCCTTCTGGCTCCGCTCGGCGAGCTTTCGGACCTCGCTTGCGACCACGGCGAATCCCTTTCCGTGCTCCCCTGCCCGGGCCGCCTCTATCGCCGCGTTGAGCGCGAGGAGGTTGGTGTTCCGGGCTATCTCTTCGATGATCGAGATCTTCTCGGCGATCTCCTTCATGGCGACCACCGTCTCACTCACAGCCTTTCCGCCTTCCTCGGCGTTTGCTGCCGCCTTCTGGGCGATCTTCTCGGTCTGGCTTGCGTTATCGGCGTTCTGGCTGATGTTGGATCCCATCTCCTCCATGGAAGAGGAGACCTCCTCTGCCGACGCCGCCTGCTCCGTGGCGCCCTGAGAGAGCTGCTGGGCGGTGGAGCTCATCTCCTCGCTGCCGCCGGCGACATTCTCCGCCGCTCCCTTTACATCTCCCACCACGGAGACCAGCTTCTTTTGCATCGTCTTGAGAGACTCCGCGAGATTTCCTATCTCATCCCGCTGATCCACGGCGAGAGTCGCCCTGAGGTTACCCTTGCTCAGTTCGGTAGCAAAGGTGACTCCGAGGTAGAGGGGCTTGGTAATGGTGCGGGTTATGATGAACGCGATAACTACCGCTGCGACAATCGCGACAGCGAGTCCGATAGCCACGGCGGAAACCGCCATGGCGACCCGGTCCTGGGTAGTCCGGGCGATTTCCTGGGTCTGAGAGATACCGGACATGGCGATCGTGTTGGCAGCTTCGAGAACACCGCCCCCCGCCGCTTCCCGCTCCTCTGCCACCTCGGCAAGGGCGTCGGTTAGTTCAAGAAGGGAGAGAACCGCCTCCTCATAGGTGTCGAGGGCCCCGCCTACGTTTGCGAGGGCTTCGAGGTTCTCCTGACTGAAGGTGAGGCTTTCGAGCTCCCCTACGAGCTGGTCAAGCTCCTCGAACCGGGGCAAGGCTGCGTTTACGTGAGTCGCATCATCCTCCGCCTGGGTTCGGAAGTTCGCGATACGCACCTCGTTACCCCCGTCGATTACCTCCTTGATGAGGTCGATCTGGGTGAACCGGTCCCGGAGGACGGAAGCGGAAGCTCCGGCGTTGAGTTCCTGGATAAAGGAAGCGTCCATCTCATCGAGGTAGGCGGTTGCCTGGTCGATAAATGTCCCCGCGGCTCTGGTCATCTCGGCGCGCAGCTCCTCGAGCCCCTCCTGGAGCTCCACGGTTCTCGCGAACGCCCCCTCGTAGGAGTCGACAGAAGCGGCCGCCTCGTCGATTTGCCCACCGAGAACCTGGAGTGCCGTCGCCCGCTCGGCAAGAGCCGCCCCTTCGGCGATACGGGTGTTGAGTCGCTCAGTGTACTGCTGAGTCTCCCTGAAGAAATCATCCCTGCCGGTGAGGGCGTAGCCTCTGGCGTTATACATAACGAGGAGCGCGTTGCGCTCTATATCCGAGGCGACCTCGACCTCGGGAACATACTCCTGATTGAGAAGCGCCGCCTCCCGCTGGATCTCGAGCATATTTGCTACCGCGAGGATACCGACCACTGCGACGAGCAGGATCACCACACCAAAGCCAAAGGTCATTTTGAGAGACATTTTCAAATTCTTAAGCATACAGACCTCCCGTTTGACTCGACATAGGGACTGTCGGACGTTGCCAAGTATGCAGAGTCCCGCAGGCGACGTATGCCACAGTTCTGAGGATTTTTTTGCCACAGTTTCTGCGGCATCCCCTGGAGGTCCGCAGCAAAAAAAGTCGGTCAGCAACCGAAAAAACCGTTGGTTAAGCCGGGAGTCATCGTTTACTATAGGGATCATGAAAGAGATCGTCCGTCATACCGCAGGGAAGATCTATCTGACCCTGCTGCTTCTGTCGATTGTCGGTTTTATTGTCTTTCTCGCGATGGGCGGCACCGATGCCGGACCCGATGGAGAGCCGACGGTGCTCTTTGGTTGGATGACGATGCCCCTGGTTGCGGGAGTCGCCTTTGTGGGCTTCTGGCTCGTGACCTACATCGTCTATTTCTTCTTCTTCTGGCCCTACAGGTAGGAGGTTGCCATGGCTTTTTCAATTACGGCCCTGAGCGTCTTCGGGCTCATCATCGTCCTCATGGCGGCCTACGGCTACAGGATCTCCGCAAAGACTGCGGAGGACTACATGCTCGGTGGTCGCACCATCGGCGTGGTCGTCATGTTTTTTTTCGTCCTCTTTGCTATCTCCTCGGCCTGGACCTTCTACGGCTTTCCCGGGCTTCTCTACACCGAGGGGCCGGGCTACGTGATGTTCATCTGGGGGAGCGTGGCCGGATTCGCCGGGCTCTACATGTTCCTCGGGCCGCGACTCTGGGCGTTGGCAAAGATCAACCGTTTCCTGAGTCCTGTCGAGGTCCTCGCAGAGCGCTACCGCTCCCCGGCCCTCAGGCTGATTCTCAGTATCAGTATCCTCGCCTTTGTTGTTCCCTACGTGGGCATCCAACCCCTCGGCGTCGGAGCGGGCTTCGAGGCCCTCACCGGCCTGCCGGCGATCTGGGGAGCGCTCTACACAACCTTGATCCTTGTGGTGCTCGTCGTTCTCGGCGGCATGCGTATCGTCGCGTGGGTCAATATCTTTCTCGGGGTCGTCTATATGAGCGCCCTCCTCGGCAGCCTCGTCTGGGCGGTGGCGGCGCTCTTTCCCGACGGTGGCCTCGTCGAGGCGGCAACCATCCTGGCGGAGCAGCGGCCGCTGATGCTCTCCACTCCCGGTCCCACCGGTCAGTACACCCCGGTGGTCCTCGGTGGAACCTTTATCGTCGGTATCCTCGCCTTCAGCTGGCCCCACGTCGCCATCGGATGCATGACCGCCCGGGACAAGAGCCTGTTCAAGTGGTTTCCCCTGCTCATCTTCGTCTTCGGTGGACTCTTCTTTTACATCATACCCTTTATCTGGGGATCCCTCGTCGCCCCGGCGGCGATGCCGATGGCGGAGTTGGAGGCGATAGCCGCCCGGAACGGAGCCGGCCTGCAGACCGAGGCGGACAGGGTCGTGCAGACCATCATCAGTAATACCCTGCCGGAGTGGTTCGGTGTCTTTGTCCTTCTCGGCGTAATCGCCGCCGCCGTCAGTACCGCGGCGGTCCAGCTCATGACCTCGAGCGTTATCGTCAGTCGGGACGTCATCCAGGGGCTCTTTCGTCCCGACGCCCGGGACGAGGAGATAACCCGCTGGGCTCGTTGGGCGGTAATCGGGGTAGTAGTCCTGAGCCTTATTGTGAGTTTTATGTATCAGGGAGCGATGGCTCTCTACCTGACCGACGTGAGCGTTCCGGGGTTCGCCCAGTGGGCGCCTGCTCTCGTTGGTGGACTGCTGTGGAAACGAGGGACGAAACAGGGCGCCATCGCCGGAACCGTCGCAGGCGTCGTCTATCTGGTAGCGAGCCTCCTGATTACCGTGGGGGGTGAGCGCATACTCGTGGTAGGACATCCGGTCATCGCAAGTCTCTTAGTAAACACGATCGCCTACATCGTCGTGAGTTACGCCTCGGCCAAACCCGATGAGGAGATTGAAACGGTGTTTTTTGAAGAGGTGGACGCCTACCTCGCGGCGGAGACGGGAGGGAATTAATGCTCTTTGGAAAAAAGAAGAAAAAAGCGCGGGATGAAGGCGGCTCCCAGGAGGGGGCCGCCGGAGGCTCATCGACCGCGGGAGGCTCATCGGCCGCCCCCGGGGCGTGGCGAGTTATCTACAACCCCGAGGGGGACGCGGCGGATGTGGTTGCCTACGGCGCCGCGGTTGCCGAGGGCAGGATCGCGGGAAAGTACCAGCTTTCAAACACCAAGGTTCCGAGCACCGTCATCATTCAGCGCAGCAGGAAGCCGGGGATTGTCGTCGGCGCGGATATCAAGGTGGACGCCAAGGCCGCCTCTGAGGCGGGCATCTCGATCGCCAAGGCTGCCAGGCAGGGCCGCAACGCGGCTCGTACCGTTGGAACCCTCTCCCTGAGCGAGCTCATGACAAAGTCCTCAAAGAGCTACAAGGCGGCGGAGGTCGAGCCGGAAGACCCGGCGGTGATTCTCTATACCTCCGGCACCACCGGGAGCCCGAAGGGGGTCACCCTCACCCACAAGAACTTTCATTTCCAGCTCAACACCGTCGTGAGGTCACTCATTCCCTTTACTCCCGAGGATCGGGTTGTGGGAGTTCTGCCGATGTATCACGTCTTTGGTCTGGCAAACTCACTCATCGCGGCGATAAACTGCGGGGCGTCGATCGTGCTGGTGCCCCAGTACAGCCCGGCAAACCTGATTGCCACGATCGCCTCGGAGGAGGCGACGATTCTACCGGCAGTACCGAGCATGTACCAGCACCTCCTTGCCGCGGCTCGGGCAAAAAAGACCGAAATACCAAAAAGCTTGCGCTACTGCGTCTCCGGCGGCGCCGCCATGCCCCTGGCGACGATCAACCGTTTCATGGAGACCTTCGAGACCAAGATTCTCGAGGGCTACGGGCTCACCGAGACAACCTCGAGCGTCTGCGTCAACGGCCGGGGCGGAGCGTTCAAGGAGTCGAGTATCGGCCCCCCGGCGGCGGGAGTCGAGATGGCCGTATTTGACGATGAGGGCAACCAGATGCCCGTCGGGGAGGTCGGTGAGATCGCCATCCGCAGCGAAACGGTGTTTCCCGGCTACTGGAACAACCCGGAGGCTACCGCGGAGGTAAAAGACGAGGAGGGCTGGTTCTACACCGGAGACCTCGGCTATCGGGACGAGGACGGCTTCTTCTTTGTCACCGACCGAAAAAAGGACATTATCATAACCGGCGGCTACAACGTCAGCCCCCGGGAGGTCGAAGAGGTGCTCATGAGCCATCCGAAGGTCGCCGACGCCGCGGTTGTCGGGATAAAGGGACGCAGGGACGATGCGGAGACGATCACCGCCTTCATTGTTGCCCAGCAGGGAGAGAGTGTGACCAGAGAGGAGATCTACCGACTCTGCGAGGATGAGCTCGCCGCCTACAAGCGGCCCCGGGATATTCAGATCGTCGAGAGCCTCCCGAAGAGCGCCACCGGTAAGGTTTTACGAACCGAGCTGAGAGGCGAATCCCAAGACCAGCGGCTTGTTGAGAGAGAGGGGGTAATCTGATGGGACGATCAGACTCGAGTACGGCAACCATAGACGTACCTGTGGGACTCGGACAGACCCTCGAGGCGGTGGTGGCGGCCCGAAAAAAGGGCGACGCGATCAGGATGGAGGGCCGAGTCTGGAGCTATCAGGAGCTCGATGAACAGGCGAGCCGTGTTGCCGGTGCCCTGGCGAATCTCGGCATCAAGAAGGGGGACCGGGTGGCGATGATGCTGCCGAATATCCCCGAGTTCGTCTTTGCCTTCTTCGGTATACAGAAGCTTGGCGCCGTGGCCGTCCCCTTCAACACGATGTACAAGGGGCGGGAGATCAGTTACATCATCAACGACTGCGGCGCCCGGGCAATACTCTGCCTGACGAGCTTTTCCAATCTGATCAACGAGATGCAAAGCGACTGCCCCACCCTCGAGCACGTCATCGTCACCGGCCAACGGACCCTTGTTTTTGTCGACCCCGACGCCTCGGTAAACGTCCAGATGGTTATGGAGACCCGGGATTTCGACTCCGAAGAACAGGCGTTTCGCAAGGTCGGAGAGGTCCTGCTCGACACCTTCGCCGCCCTCGGGGTGGAAGGGGCGTGGTACAAACACCAGGGGGTGATTCGCGCAAGCGGAAAGAAACTCGCCCAGATCATCCTCCGGGAGATCGAGGGGCTCTACGTGGTAAACATTATCACCTTTCTCCAGCCGATGGACACCGATCCCCTCTTTAAGGTGATCTACGTTCCTCCGGAGATCAAGGAACGGGCGGTAGAGCCGACCACAAGCATCGAGACCGAAAGCGGCCGCCGCCCAACCCTCGACGAGTTTCGGGACGCCTACCTCGCCGCTCTCTCAGAGAGACTCGGCATAACGATCGAGGAGGGCTCCCTCACCCGGGACGAGCTGCTCGCATACGAGAAGAACCGCGCCCTGGCGACCAAGATCTGATCCCCTCCCCCGAAAGAGCGCGCCCCCGGGGAGAGGCAGGCGCCGGAAAGAGCCCGGGGAGCGCGTCAGCCTGCTCCTTCGAGCAGGTTGGCGCAGCGCTGCCGAACGGCGGTGCCGTCTCGTTCTTCGAGGCACCGTTGGGCGAGGAGGCGAAGCTCGTTGGAGGTAAAGCGCCGGAGGGTTTTTTTGATACCTGGGATCGCCGAGGGGGAGCAACTGAGGGAACTCGCCCCGAGGCCGGTGAGAATCATCGCGCCCTCGGGGTCCGCCGCAAGCTCGCCGCAGACGCCGCAGGGGATCCCTGCCGCCGCCGCCGCCCCGGTGACCCTGCTGATTGCCCGCAGGACCGCCGGGTTGAGGCCGTCCTGGAGCTTTGCCACACCCTGGTTCCCCCGATCCGCCGCCATGATGTACTGGGTGAGATCGTTGGTCCCGAGGCTGAAAAAATCACTCACCTCCCCAAGCTCCGAGGCGAGCTCCACCGCTGCGGGGGTCTCGATCATCACACCCACCTGGGGCGTCGGGATGTGGGCTCTATCCTCGCCTCTCAACCGGCGGTGTGCCTCGAGTAGATCAGAGCGCACCTCCTCCACCTCCGCGGGCGTAGTTACCATCGGAATCATCACTCTCAGATCCCCGGAGGCTCCCGCGCGAAGAACCGCCCGGAGATGGGACTCGTAGACCCGGGAAATCGACGGGTAGAGACGTACCCCCCGGACACCGAGAAACGGGTTTTCCTCCCGGGGTAGGGCGAGGTAGGAAATCTGCTTATCCCCCCCGATGTCCAGGAGTCTCAGTATGACAGGCCGCCCGTCGCCACCCTCGAGAACCTGCCGGAAGATCTCCTCCTGCTCATCCTCAGTAGGCGCCTCGGGTCGTCCAAGAAAGAGAAACTCTGTTCTGAAGAGCCCCACCCCCTCGGCGCCGTTATCCAACGCCCCCCGCATCTCCCCGGGGCCTCCGATATTCGCGTATACCGGCACGGGTTTACCATCTTTGGTCGCCCCTCCCTGCGCCGCCTCACGCCGCTCCCGCTCCCGCTCATCCCGCCATTGCCGCTCCGCCGCCTCCATGCGCCGGCGCTCACCCGCATCGGGGTCCACAATCACCTCGGGAGCCCCGGCGTCGAGGGCGACAATCATCCCCTCTTTCAGCTCCTCGACCTGCCGGTATCCGGTAACCGCGGGAACACCGAGGGCACGGGCGAGGATCGCCGCGTGGGAGGTGCGGTCCCCCCGACGGGTGAGAAAACCAGCGACGAGATCCGGGGGAAGGGAGATCGTCTCGGCGGGTCCGAGCTCTTCGGCAACAATAATGGAAGGTTTCTCGGGGCGGGTCGCCCGGGGGGCATCACCGCCTGCGAGGGTGAGCAGCAGCCGCCTCGCCACCTCCTCCACATCCGAGGCTCTCCCGCGCATGTAGGGGTCCTCGAGGGCTCGGTAGGCGTCGGCGCTCTCCCTGCTCACCTCATCCACCGCGGCGAGGGCGTTGAGCTTCTTGGTCCGGATGCGCGATTGCGTCTCCGAGAGAAACTCAGGGTCCTCGAGGATGAGGATGTGGGCGTCGAAGATCTCCGCTTCCGACGCCGCACCCCGGGCTATCGTCTCCCGGCGGGCGCTCTCGATCTGTTGTGCAGCCGTGGAGATCGCCTCGGTCAGCCTCCGCGCCTCTGCCTCCGGGTCGTCGACGGTTGTCGAGGGGATCTCGGGAAGCTCCCGCCCCAGGATAAAGACCGGAGCCACCACAACTCCCGGAGAGAGGGAAATAAGCTCCTCCCCCGACTGAGCCGACTCTTGCGGAGGGAGGTCGGCCTCCGGGGCGGCTGGAGACTCTCCGAAGTTCCGGGCAACGAGCACGGTGAGCTGCCTGAAAAGCTCATCCGCCGCCCCTCCCGCAGGGGCGCGTACCACCACATCCTCCCCCGAGCGCACCTGGAGGGTCGCGACCTTGTTCAGACTCCTCGCGTTTACCCAGCGCTCCGGCCGATCACCGTGAGCCGCCTCAGCGGCAACCCCCGCCGCGCCGACGGCTCGGACAAACTGTGCCGCCGGTCGGGCGTGGAGGCCGTGGGGCGTGCGGATCGTAAAACGCCGCTCGACCATGGGAGTGGAGGCGTCGACGGAGCCGACCTGACCCGGGCCTTCGCCCTCACCCTCCGGGGCGGCTCCATCTGCGCCGGAGGCGGGGGCGATCTGCTCCTGTTTCGGGTCGAGGGCGGCGAGCGCCTCCCGGCAGACCGTTTCGAGATCCGCCTCCATTGAGATCTGGACCGCCGCGGCTACCGCCCCCTCCACCAGCGGGGCGGGACAGAGGCGAACCGGGATCTCCTGTTCAAAGAGTTCGAGCGCCATTTCGGCACTGAGAACTGCGCTGCCGAGATCCATGAGTAGAACCACGCCCTCGGGAGACGCGACCGATTCGAGAGCCTCGAGGATCTCCGTCGCGTCGGTGCCGAACTCCTCGTGGTTCTCCCCAACACCGCCGCAGGCGGCTATCGGGAGGGAGGCACCCTCGTTTACACCGACGGCGAGTTCCTTTGCGGCAACCGCGAGGGTGTGACTGTGGGAAACCAGAACAAGACCAACCATGACACACCTTATTTCTCACAGAACTATGGTAGAGACTCCGGCCCCGAAGGACCGGAGCTGCGGGATCAGCTTAACTCCAGGTTTCCGCGGCCGCCTGAAGGAGCAGGTACGTTGAGGTCGCCCCGGGGTCCTGATGATCCTTGCTACGCTCACCGAGGTAGCTCGCCCGCCCTTTGCGGGCGACCAGGGGAATCGTCGCCTTCATGCCGCCTTCGGCCGCGGCGGCCCCCGCCTCGAGCATCGCCTGGATACCCTCCTCCCCGGCAGACTCCATCGCCTCGAGAGCCGGGAACCACGCATCGAGCATCGTTTTGTCCCCCTGCTCAGCCTTGCCGCGCTGCTGCAGCCCCTCGACCCCGGCGCTGAACATCGCCAGAAGCGCCTGTGCGTCGAGACTCTCCTTACCGGAGACAGCCGCGCTCGCCTTGAGGAAGAAGGTGCCGTACAGCGGGCCTGAGGCGCCCCCGACTTTCTTGATGAGCATCATCGATACCTGTTTGAGGGCTCCGGCGATGTCACTCGGCGGCTTGTCCTCGAGGTCCGCCACGGCTGCCTGGAAACCGCGGTTCATGTTGATACCGTGGTCCGCATCCCCGATGGCGGAGTCCAGCTCCGTCAGGTACTCCTTGTTCTGCTCAAAACGGGTACGAAGGGTCTTGAGCCAGGTGAGCAGATCGTCGAGTGTCACCATCCGCGGATCATCCCCACTTGAGGGCAGGGGTCAGCACAGGAGCGTCCCAGAGCTTGAGCATCTGGTCGTTCGCCTTCATCATCGTGATCGAAAAACCCTGCATTTCGAGGGAGGTGATGTAGTTTCCTACCAGGTTTCTCGAGAGCTTCAGTCCCTTCCCCTTTGCGAACTGCGCCAGTTCGTTGTACAGGAGGTAGAGCTCGATCAACGGCGTGCCACCCATCCCGTTGACCATGACGATAACCTCGTCACCGCTTTTGAACGGTATGTCCGAGACCACAGCTTCGGCCATCATCTCGACGATCTGCTTGGCACTCTTGAGCTTCATCCGCTCCCGGCCCGGCTCCCCATGGATCCCGATACCGACCTCTATCTCGTCGGCGCCGAGGTCGAAGGTCGGCTTTCCCGCGGAGGGTACGGTACAGCTTGTCAGGGCCATGCCCATGGAGCGACCGTTTTCCTTGACCCAGTTGGCCACGTCGGTCACCTCTTTCAGGCTCATCCCCTGCTCGGCGGCGGCCCCGCAGAGTTTTTCGGCAAAGACGGTAGCACCGACGCCGCGACGTCCCTCGGTGTAGAGACTATCCTTTACCGCCACGTCGTCATCGATGACTACCGCCGAGACCTCGATACCCTCGCCCTGGCAGATATCCGCGGCCATTTCGAAGTTCATGACGTCCCCGGAGTAGTTCTTGACGATATGGAGAACACCCTTTCCTCCGGATACCGCTTTGGTCGCCTCTTCCATCTGGTCAGGGGTGGGAGATGTGAACACCTCACCGGGACAGGCAGCGTCGAGCATGCCCTTTCCGACAAATCCGCCGTGGAGAGGCTCATGACCGCTACCACCGCCTGAAACGATGGCGACCTTCTCCTTGACCGGCGCGTCCGCCCGGGTCACGAAGTTCGGGTCATAGTGAACTTTGAGGAGGTCCGGGTGCGCAGCCTCCATCCCCTTGAGCGCCTCGACAACTACGTCGTCCGGCGTGTTAATGAGCTTTTTCATACTTCACCACCTCTGAAGAGTTACAGATTTGTTATGTTCCATGGTACGCCGGAACCGGCTGCAGCGCAAGCAAAACATTACAAGGGTTCAGGTAGCGTGGACTATTGTACCGATCAAAAAGGGCGCGGGCCGGCGCCGTCAGAGGGGAAGGGTTACCTGAACATGGGCTCGTTCCCGGTCGAGGATCTCCACACCCCCCCGCTTCTGACCAACCACAGCGTGCATAAGCTGGAAACCGAGGCTGTTGGAAACACGAGAATCGAAGTCGGCCGGTATACCCTTGCCGGTGTCCCTGATGTCGATGAGATAACGGCCGTCCTCCACTCGGGAGGCGAGATAGACCACCGCCTCCTCAACCCCTGAGAAGGCGTGCTTGAGGCAGTTTGTGACCAGCTCGTTTACGATCAGACCGGCGGATATCGCGGTGTCGATGTCCACGGAGGCGGAGGCGAGGTCGGACTCCAGGGAGACCGAAGAAGAGATCGTGCTCGTCTCGATCAGATCCTTCGCCAGAGCGGTGAGATACTCCGCCAGATCTATCTTTGTGGCTGCCCCGGACTGGTGGAGCCGCTCGTAAATGGAGCTCATCGTCTTGATCCGGTTGACGCTGGTGGAGAGTATCGAGGTGATCCGCTCCTCGTCCCGGTACTGCTCGAGCTGCAGGTTGAGCAGGGATGAGAGGGTGTTGAGGTTGTTCTTGACCCGGTGATGGACCTCCTTGAGGAGCATCTCCTTTTCTTCGAGGGTAGAGGTGAGGTGCTCCTCGTGCCGCTTTCGCTCGGTCACATCAGCGACGGTAGTGATCTTGTAAGGTCTACCGTCGGTGCCGATCATCCGGCCGGCGGTGACAAAGATGTTACGTATCTCTCCGCTCTTTTTTCTCACCCGCCAGTCCCCGGGTATCTCGGTTACCGCCCCGGAGATAAAATCGTCGTGCATCCTTGCGGCAAACTCCCGATCCTCCTCGGGAAGCACCATCGTGAACGGCTCCCCGAGGATTTCCTCCCTGGAGTAGCCGTAGGTGTTGCAGTATGCGCGATTAACCCGTACGAAGCGGCCCTCGGTGTCGGTAACGCACATGCCGATAGCCGCGGTGTCGTAGAGGGTGTCGAGGAGAAAATCGGGCTGCAGATACGCCTCCTCGGGAGATTGACGCGCCGAGAGCGCTCCGTCGACCAGGGCGATGAGCTCCTCGATCTCTGTCGGCTTGGTCATGATCGCGTAGGGCTTGAGCTTCTGCGCCCGCTCCCGGGTTTTAGGGTCGGTGCTGGCGGTTACAAAAATGACCACCGTGTCCTGCCGCGCCTGTATACGCGCCGCCGCCTCGATACCGTCGATCCCCTCCATAACGATGTCCGCCAGAAGCACATCGATCTTCGACTGCTCGGCGAAGGCGACCGCCTTCTCTCCCGAACCGAGAGCCTCGATATGCAAGTCGGTCCGTCGACGGAGTAGCTGTGCGAGATGCAACCTCGCGATCGGCTCGTCTTCGAGGATGAGGACGGTAGCTGACCCAACCGAAAGCTCTTTTATCATGACCGGTAATGTTTCCCCGGGAAGACACCAACGTCAAGTAGATTGTTGGGAAGAGGGGAACTGCAGTTTGACCTGCAACCGGCGACGCCATGCACTACACTGTTGGAGTAGACGTGTAATCAAGAAGAACCGTGGTTCCGGAGGGCCCTTGCGTTATGAGAAGATGGTACCTTGTTGCGCTCCTTACAGCTGTTTCCGCCCAGCTTTCGGCGGTGGATGTAGAAATCACCGTTCCGAGGGTGATTCCTCAGGCGGACCTGCAGACTGCCGCCGAGAACGCGGGGATCGATATCACCAGAGCCTTCGATGAGGTCCTGCGTGACACTGACGGTCCGGTTGGAGACTTCGAGTCCCGAATCGAGAACGACCCGAACGTCCAGCGCTTTTCGGAGCTCGGCCTCCTGAGCGAGGGCTTTGCCAACGCCGGCGCCACCGCCTCGCACCTCGGCACCCCTCGTGCCTTTAGCGATTACCGCTCCTTTGCCTTTATCCTCGGCACCGGGGCAGCCGTCACCGCCCCGGGGATCGAACCTGACACCATCACCAGCGCCGCAGAGAGCATCGAGGATGAGGGGGACATTTACCTCGGCGCGGGTGTGCAGCCTCTTACGGCGGGACTCGGTGTCAATATCAGCCGCTGGGTGGACCGGACGAGGGTCTATCTCAAGGTCGGTTACTTCGATATTCCCTACGGCACCCTGGCGGATGAGGTCGCCTTTAACTCCCTGAGCGTCGGCGGCGGGGCAAGCTACCAGCTCTTACGGACCCGGCAGCTGCCGATCGGCTTTCTCCGGTGGCGGGGACTCACCCTCTCCTCGGGACTCCTCTTTCAGCGGAACCGGACGGATATCGACATCGAGGTTGATGAGGACGCCTTCAGTACCGCCGACTTCGGCACAATCGAGTTCGGCGACCTCGGCTTTACCGATGACGACCTCTCGGGGACCGGCCTGACCGCCGAGGACCCCTTCGGCACCCTCGAGGTGAGCCCGACCCTGACAGCGGCGATCGAGTCGCGCACCTATTCGATACCTCTCGAGGCTTCGACAGGGGTCCGGATTCTATGGCTGGTGGACGTCAATCTGGGAGCCGGAGTGGACCTCGTGTTCGGAAGCTCCGAGCTCTCCCTCGGCGCGGACGCGGAGGCGAACTTTGTCCCCTCTCAGGAGGCCGGCAGCCTGGTCTCGACAGAGCCGGGCTCGGCGAGCTTTAACATCCGCTCCGAGGAGGGCCCGCAGTTGTTGAGGCCCCGGCTCACCGGGGGCGTTGGCGTAAACCTCGGCCCGGTAAAGCTCGACGTCCCGGTGATGCTCTTTTTTGACAGCGAGGGAAACAGCGCCATGGCGGGGGTAAACCTCGGAATCGTCTGGTAGGAAACAGGGGCGCAAATCAGGGGCGTAAATCAGGGGCGCAGCGCGGCGAGGGTGTCGACGCCGCGGCTGCCCGGCGCCCGGTAGCCCCATAGACCAAACTCCGGGACCACCCCCGGGGCGTTGAGACCGCGGCAGACGGGAAGAT
>JBKHDM010000034.1:0-29845 GCA_046541355.1 Spirochaetaceae bacterium | reverse complement strand
CGGAAGCCGCTTGATCGGTCTCCGATGAGCCTCCCGCCCAGAGTGGGCCTATCGACAACAGCAGAAACAAAGCGACCAGGAGCAAAAGCCCCTTTCTCACATGGCCTGTCTCCATCAACTTCTCCTTAGGTGTTGCAATTGTGTATTTCAATGTCGCTTATCGGGCGACCACTTCGTGGTCGCACACCAGGTGAGCCTCGTGACAATCATCGCAGAACTGAACACGATGATGCTCCCGAAACTCCTGCCAGTGGCGCATCTGGGGAACGCTCAAGGTCCCTGTGCCGTTACAGACCGGGCAGGTATTACCCAGGGCGGCGAGCACCGCCTGTCGAATGAAATTGGACCTGTTACGAATTCCTCCGAGGGCCTCGGCCAGTTCCTCATCTACCTTAAAGGTAATTACCTCTTCCTTTCGCTGAGCCCCGCGGGACACTCGGCACCTCCTACCCTCAATTTTTGAGGCGGATTTTAACACTTTGTATTACCGTATGTCAAGGTATTACTCTGTTCCCCCGGGGGAAACTCTGATTTTTCGCACGGGTTGGAGGATGGCCCTTCCTCGGTGGTTGGGCTCCTCCACCCTGGGGATGGGGGGCTTGCCTCTCCGGGGTCGGCTCGAGAGGAGAGAGCGGGAACGAGGGTTCTTTTCACAAGCGCCTTCCGGATTCCGGGGAGGGCCGCTTTAGCGACGTTGTACTGTAGCGGGGAGAGTGTGGACGAAAAACCTGCCGGGGTCGACCCTGGAGTCGACCCCGAGGAAGGCAGGTTCTATCATGAGGGATGTTACAGGCCTTTCTTTTCGAAGAACCGAAAGAGGAAGAAGGAACCGATCCCGAGGGCCGCGATCACAATCCAGTGGTTTACGCCGATGAGCTCCGGCAGGGAGATCGAACCAAAAGCGCCGATGGGTGCAATATAGCTCTGGATCGCCGGATAGAGCAGGGCGAACACGATTCCACCGAGGAGCATTCCGATGATTGGCCACACCACATGGTATCGACCCTCGCCGAGAGCACCGATACTCGTACCCGGGCAAAAGCCGATTATCGCCCAACCGGCACCGAACAGAAGTCCCCCCACAACCTGCAGACCGAGGCTGAGAGACCTTGGAGTAAAGGAAACCACGCCGATGTCCGAGAGAAGATAGATGCCGATCGAGCCGACAACGATCGTCGTAAGCATGAACTTGACAATCGTCATGTCCGTGAGGCGCATAGCACCGACCTGTCGTTCAAACCGTATCGCCTCGGCTTGTTGCAAAAAAGCGCCGAAAAGCACGCCTGTTACGAGTCCAAATACCAAGGTCATGCCGGTCCTCCTTTATATAGAACTCGTGCAGTCACGATACCGCCGACGAAGAACATCGCGAGGGCTATCAGGCTGCTGACCCCGAGTTGACTTACGCCGCTGACTCCATGCCCGCTCGGACATCCACCGGCCATCCTGGCGCCGACCATGGCGATTATTCCTCCGAAGATGGAATAGATGATCCGGGTCCGTTTATTGTCTCCGAAGCTGTTCACCCACATCTGGGGGAGTGCTTCCTTCTTGAATGTCCCGGTGATCCGGGAAGCGACAAATGCTCCGATGCCGATTCCGATAACGAACAACAACTGCCAGTTCGGAAAGGCGAGTCCGGTAAGTGCACCGTCACGTACCTGGGCAAACTCCCAGCCGCTCAAATCGGCTCCCAAGAGTTGAAGCAACCCGGTTGCCGCCCGGGGAAACGTCGTAGATGTACCGAAAAACTGACCAGCCACGGCCACACTTGCCGTCAGGAGCAACCCGGAAAGGGCGCCGTAGAGATACGGCCTAGGTTGCGAAGTGGAATTCATCCGATCCTCCATTAGAATAATGTTGTGCCACAATATATTAGAAACTAAATATAAAGGCAACCGGGGCATCCCTCTTGGTTACGGATTTGTTTTCGGAGGCGGGGGTAATCGGCCTCTGTCACACTGATCTGCTCGAGGAGAGGGTAGCCGGCCGTCGTGCCGCGGGCTACCGGTCAAACGGCGCTTCAGGCGTCTCTCACCCCACGAGGTTCCTGTAGATCATCCCCGCCGCGGTGGACATTATCACCACGAGGCCGATGCAGGTCGCGGTCTTTCTGATACCAAGCTCGCCGCCGAGAACCATGAGGGAGGGCAGGGAGGGAGAGGGAGGGAGCGGCCAAAAGCAGCGCGAGAGCGGCGCCCTGGTTCATGCCCGCGCCGAGGAGCCCCTGCATGATCGGGACCTCGGTGCGGGTGGCGAAGTACATGAGGGCACCGGCGAGTGAGGCGATCAGGTTGCTGAACAACGAGTTTGTTCCGACAATGGAGCCGATGAATCTTGATGTTTGATTACGTTATTGGCAATATATGCAAGGTATGAACATGAACGAGAGCGACCGTCTCAAGGCGGAGGCGCGGGCATCGGTCCTCAAGGCCCTTGCCCATCCTACCCGGATCTACATTGTTGATCTCATCGAGCGGGAAGGGGCGCGCTGCGTCTGCGAACTGACCGAGCGCATTGGTGCCGATACCTCCACGGTCTCCCGGCATCTCTCGATACTCAAGAACGCTGGAATCCTGCAGGACCGCAAGGAAGGAACGACGGTGTACTACTCTCTCGCCTGTGAATGCATAGCGGATTTCATGGCCGGGCTGGAGGGCGTCCTGAGAGCAAGGCACCTGCGGGATCAGCAGATATTTGATGCTGTCGTAAGCAGTCGGTAAGAGGAGGGGTTACCGGACGCCCCCGGGGTCAGAAAGCGCGTGCAGGTTCGGGCCGTCTCCCGGCTGCGCCTCAGATAAAGAGGCCGGCCACGCTCACCATCGCGACCATGTAGAGAAACCCTCCGATCAGGGAGCTCTTTTTAGCGCTCTGCACAAGCTGCTTCCGGGCCGCCTTGTCCTCTCCGCTTTCCTTTTTCAACTTCAGGCTGCCTAAGGCGTAGCGGACAAAGCCGACTATAAGCATCACAAGTAGAACCGAGATTATTCTAACTATTGAATTATCAAACCACATACTCTCTCCTCACCGGCCTCAGCGCCGCTGTCGACCTCAGGCCGGGGCGATCTTTGCCTTCTTCACCGGTTTGAACCGTTTGTTGAGATACGGGACAATGAGGTTCATCGTCAGGACGGCGAAGGTTGTCCCCTCGGTAAACTCGTAGACCCCCGGGGTCTGCCACCCCCACCAGCGCATGCTCATGATTATGACCCCGACCCCGGCGCCGAAGATGATCTGTCCTGTGGGGTAGCGGGGAGAGGACATCGGGTCGGTTGCCATGAAGCACGCCCCGAGCATCAGGCTGCCGGCGAAGAAATGGTAGGCCGGGTTTTGACCCGCAACAAGTGCGAGAACCAGAACGACCGTAAAGGCGCTTGCGGTGATTCTCCAGCGGACAAAGTTCTTGAGCACCAGAAAGCTGAACCCGATGAGGATCATTAACGAGGAGATCTCACCGATCGTCCCAGGTATCCGCCCGAGGAACATATCCATGACCGGGACGCCCGCGGTCCGACCGGTGGCCCGCAGCACTTCGAGCGGGGTGGCGGAAGCGACCATGTCAAAGGGAGGACGCCAGGGAAGTATGGAGTCGGGAAAGGCAAAGAGATAAAAGATGCGCCCGAACATAGCGGGGTTGAACAGGTTCTTTCCCAGTCCTCCGAGCAGCTGCTTTCCGAAGATAATGCCGAAGGCGACGGAGGTGGAGAGGGCGTAGACCGGGGTAGAGGTGGAGACAGCCATCGCGAGCAGAAGCCCCGTCACCGCCGCGCTGCCGTCCTTGATGGTTATCTTCTGCCCGCTCAACTTCTGGTAGAGCGCCTCCGTCAGGAGCGCCGTAGCAACCCCCGCCACTATACGTACGAGCGCATCCGCTCCAAAGGCGAATACCGAAAAGATCGCAGCCGGAGTCAGCGCGATAAGCATGCCGTGAAACAGTTTCATCCGGTTTCCCTCAACCTGTGAATTATGAAAAACCCGTCCCATATTTTAGGAGAACCAATCGGAGAGCGCAACAGAGAATCGAGAAAACTCTATCGAGACTCCCGGTTCCAGTCAGCGACGCCCCGACCCGGGATGAACCGTCTGCCTCCTCTGCCTGTTCCTTTGCGGTTTTTCCATTCCCATGTATGCTGATACTTCCGGAGTTCCGGCACCCGCCGGAACGAACCGGGAATTTTGACGAGAGGGAGCAGCACAGTGAAAAGCGGGCCGACTGTTGAGGACACTGGGCACGTAAAGATTGGGTCCGAGGTGGACCGTCGCACACCGATGCTCGACGCCTTCGTCGAGCTCCTCGAGCCGCTGGAGCGTTACGACTACCCCACCTTTCGCAAGCGGGTGGACGACATCTTCGGAACGGTGGACTTCGACCCTTTCACCGGGGCGACCCGGGTGATGCACGACATGGGGGAGTGGGAGGCGTTTTACTCCAACGCGATAGAACAGGCCGACAGCAAGCAGGTGCGGCCAATTCTCCACCTCGAGCGGTTTAACAGCGAGCTGTCCGGTGACGGCACCCTCGCCTGGTGTGACGCCCACTTCACCCAGCTCATGGAAACCCCGGGGGGCGAGGAGATCCACCGGTGGCAGGCGGTGGCAACGGTGGTCTTTCGCTACGACGAGACAACCTCGACCTGGATCGAGCACCGCTGGCACGCCTCCCTCAAGTGATAGGAGCGGGACGCCTCCCACCACGCCTCGCGGCAGCCCCTACGCGTTCTCCAGCTGCCGCCGCGAGGGCCTCCTCACTCCTCTCCCGCTCCGTTTTCCCGGAGACGTTTTCCACCTCCTAAGCGTAATCACCTGCCATGAGAGATTGGATTTTTGACTCTCTCCATTCAATCCCAGCACTTTATGCGTAGATACCGATTTTTGAAGGTTCACTTAATGGAAAGAGCGGAAAAAGACGTGACACCGAGGAAGCGACGGCTGCTCCTCGTGGAGGATGAGGCCATTATCGCCCTCGCCCAGCGGGCGATCCTCGAGGGCTACGGATACTCGGTTGAGACCGCCCTTTCCGGCGAAAAAGCGATCGCTTCTGTAGAGGCGGGAAGCTTCGACCTCGTCCTCATGGACATAGATCTCGGCTCCAGGATAGACGGTATCGAGGCGGCGCAGCGGATCCTCGCTACCAGGAGCATCCCGATAGTCTTTCTTACCAGCCACTCGGAACGCTCGACGGTCGAGCAGGTAAAGGGGATCACCCGGTACGGGTACGTCCTCAAGAACTCGCCGGATCATGTGCTCCTCGAGGCAATCGACATGGCCCTCGAACTCTTCGAGGCACGAGAGGAGCTGCGACAGGCGAAGGAGATGTACAAATCCGCCGCCAACCTGACCGGCGACATTATTGTCCGGGCCGACGCGAAAGGCCGTTGGACGTTCATAAACCGTGAGGGGGAGCGGGTTTGGGGCATCAAGTTTCAGGAGGTGATTGGTCAGGAGTTCTGGCAGCTTATCCATCCCGACGACCGCCTGAAGACCGCCGAGGCGATCGACTGGATGATGAAACACGGTAAGCCGGTGACCGGCCTGGTCAACCGCAACCGGACCGTTAACGGCTGGGGTCGCTACGAGTGGAACGCGGTTCCCATCTCCGGCCGCGGCGGGCGGGCCGAGGGATTCCAGGCAACCGGCCGGGACGTCACCGGGCGGGAGGAGTACCGCAGGGAGATGCGGCTTAAGACTCACGCAATCGAAAGCAGCGCAAACGGCATCGTCTTTGCCGACCGGGAGTTCCGAATAACCTACGCCAACCCCGCGGCCCTCGGACTCTGGGGGTTCGAAGAGCCGCGGGAGGTTCTCGGCCGCCGGGCTCAGGAGTTCCTCGCACTGGGAGCGCCTCTCGAGGAGAGTCTTCTCAAGGCGTTGGCCGGAGAGCCGCAGGTTGCGGAACTAACGGGCCTTCGGACCGACGGTACCCCTTTCGACGTGGAGATCAGGGTGAGCGGCATCCGGGAGGGAGCTACCGAGATTACCGCTCTCATGGCGATCCTCGTCGACATAAGTGAGCGGGAAAGGCGGAAAAAGGAGATATCACGACTCCTCGGTCAGCAGGAGCTGCTGATCAGGGAGTTTCGGCACCGGGTCAAGAACGACATGAGCCTTATCCAATCACTCCTGCGTCTACAGGCGCGATACGCTGAGGACCGGGAGACCTCCGACTCCATCCTCGAGGCGGCGGACCGACTCTCTGTTCTGACCCGGGTCTACGACCGGGTGCACACCACTTCCGACAGCCGCCGGATCAGCGCCGGGGAGATGCTCCACACTCTTGTAGCGGACCTCGAGGATAGCACAATCCCCCCTGGGGCGCGGGTAAGACTGGACATCGAGGAGGTAGAGATTTGCGACCGTGGATCCATCTCCCTCGGTCTCATTGTCAACGAACTTGTCACCAACGCCGTCAAGCACGCTGCCGACTGCCGGGGGAGGTGTAACGTAACCGTCACCCTCGAGAAGAACGACACGGGGCTGGACCTCTCGGTCTCTGACGACGGTCCCGGCTATCCCGAAGACGTAATCTCCGGCTACCGCTACGGCTACGGGCTAACCGTGGTCCAGGAGCTCGCGGGACAGCACAACGGCGAGGTCCGGTTGAGAAACGGCCCGGGTGCGACTGCACAGGTGCGCAACTTTTTCTCCCGGGATCTCGACGGCGCCCGGGACGACTGTGTAGCCTGATCGATCCACCCCTCCCGGGGGGTGACGACCTGGCGGACAAGAACGGGTTTTCGATCGGCCCCGAGGAGGAGTAAGTTTTGCCTCAACCGATGAGGAGGTAGAAATGGGTATGCAACGCATCCTCTGGGCAACGGCTATGGGAGGTTTGCGGATCGCGAACGCCTTCTGCTTCGTACTGCTCGTAGCCTTTATCGGAAGCAGCCTCGGGGCGATAGAGGGGGACGCGCTCCTCGCGGCGTGGCTGGTTCTGCCGGTTGTCGCGATCGTCGTCTTTGAGAATATATGGATTAACGGGCTTATCAATCGCCGCATCCACGCCCGTCTCGGCGGGGCCGCGGGAGTAGCCGTAACAGCTCTTCTCGCCTTCCAGCTTCCCCGGGAGGGAGGGTTCGCCACGGCGGTAACCGTGCTCATCGCCTTTCTCGCTCTGTTGAGCGTCGCCGCCCTGATCCGTCCCTTTCCTGTGCGCTACGGACCGCTCAAGATGGTCCGGGAGTAGGCGCATCAGTCGGTTCCCCTCGCCTCCTCCGGGGCGTGCCCCTTTGTCCCCGGTGAGCCGAGGTCCGGCAGGGTGATGGTGATGACCGTTCCGCTCCCCGGAGAGCTCGACAGTGATGTTTGCCTTGCGAAGCTGGGGGGATAACATGTGCAGTAGTTGCTCCACCTGGTGGAGCAGATCAAACTTCTCGAGTTCGTCCCACGCCTGCTGATGGGTGATCTCTTTGAATCCCTGGACGAGCTTGGCCGCTCGATCCAGATTCTGGATCAGAAGCTGCGACGCCTCCTGAAGAGAAGCAACCGCCCCGTCCGTCCCGTCCGCCCCGTCCGCCCCCGCCGCGGCTATGTCGCGGCTCAACCGGTCGACGTAGCTCGCCGCGGTAACCGCAACCCCGAGGGGCGTGTTTACCTCGTGGGAGATGCCGGCGATAAGTGTTCCGATGGCGGCGAGCTTCTCCGCCTCCACAAGGCTGCGCTGCGTCGCTGTGAGGTTTTTGATCGTCTCTTCGAGCTCCACCGTGCGCCGCTGGACCCTTCGCTCGAGACTTTCGTTGAGCTCGTGAAGGTACTTTTCCTCCTGCCGGTAACTCGAGACGTCGGCTATGATAACGATCCGGGATCCCCAGGACTCCGTGTCCAGGGGTGCGGAGCGTAACTCGAGATGTCTCGGCATTGTCGATCTATCCTCGACGATCAACTCGGCCCGGTGCGCACCACCAGTCGGATCACCCCGTTTTTCAGTTCCTCCCGGACCCAGCGGATAAGCTTGAGCCCCGAGTCCTCCTCCTCCATCACCACGTCGACGAGGGCGACGGCGAAATCGCGCTGCTCGGCGAGAAGCTTCATTCCTTCGGCGGCGGAGAAGGCCGATACAAACTCAACCGGCCTGCCGTCGAAGGTGTAATCCCTGAGCACGATCGTGGTGATCTTGTGTACCATCGGCTCATCATCGATGAGGGCCACTTTCCACGGTTCCCGCAGCGCCGTGCCGGGGTGGGGGTGCGGGCGGGCATTGCTTCAAACGTATCAAGAAGCGTGTTGGTAGATCGCTCCAAGATACTATGAAGTAAAGACTTATCCTCGAGTTATCCTCGAGAACGGTTATTGATGGTGTAAACCTCTGCTTAGAAAGGAGTTAGTCTCGTTTTATCAACACGCTTCTCGATACCTAGCATTGCTTCAGCCATAGGTCGAACGTCAGCCACGCACGTCTTTCATTCCGTCGAGGAGGTGGGAGATCGACTCGTGGAGTTGGACCGACTGGGAGCCGGACTGCTCTATGGTGTTTTCCAGGTGTCCCATGGACTCACCGATCGCATCGATCGCCCGTTGTACCTCCTCGAGGGAGCCTTCGATATCCGCGGCGACCGTCTCGATGTTTTCCATCTCCACCCGGGCACCCTGCTGCTCCCGGGAGATCTCGTCCGAGCCGTCCCGAACTTCAACGGAGCTATCCTGGAGTACCTGCATCGCTTTCATTATCTCTCTGCCCCCCTGGGAGAGCTCGGCGGTAGATCCGGTAATCTCATCAAAGGCGAGAGAGACCTCCCGGACCTCTTCGGCTATGCGGTTCATCGCCTCGGTGGTTCTGGCGCCGTGGCCGGAGGTCTCCCGGATTGATTCCATCAGACGCTTGAGATTCTGGGAGATTGTCTGGGAGTTTTCGGCGGTTGAGGTGGCGAGCTTTCGGATCTCCTCGGCGACAACCGCAAAGCCTTTACCCGCCTCCCCTGCGTGGGCCGCCTCTATTGCCGCGTTCATGGAGAGCAGATTGGTCTGGGCGGCGATGTCGCCGACGATGGAGTTTATCTCTAAAAGGGCGTCCATCTCATGGCGCGCGGTCTCCAGGGATCGATTGGTCTCCTCGAGGGCGCGGATACCCTCCTGGGCGACATCGTAGAGTCGCTCGCTCGACTCTTTTCGGCCGGCGGTGATGGAGGCGACCGAGTCGAGAGAGGCGGACATCTGGTTTACCGAGGCGGTGGACTCCTGGACCACGGTGTTCTGTTCATCTACCTGGGCGTGAAAGCCGACCACCCGCTCGGTGGTAGCGCGAACGGAGCCGAGGGCGTTGGTGAGGTTTGCCCTGAGTCGGCTGATGTTCTCCCTCACCCGATCGCTCTGGTCGACGATCCTCGAGACACTCCGCTGAACCGCCTCGTAATCCTTCTGAACCGAGGTAGAGGTGTCGAGGTATGAGCGAGCGTCGCCGCTGACCTCACCGATTCGAAGCAAGGTCTCCCCGGTTCTCTTCGCGGAAGCTGCAATCTCCTCGAGGGCTCTCTGGTTGTTTATGCTTACCAGTATCCCTATCGCCGCGAGGATCAGGTAGATTACAAGCGAGGCGACAAGGAGCTCGGTAACCTCGCCACGCTCTCCTGCCGCCCGCACCGCCGGGGCGACCCGCAGCAGACTCACCAGGATCACCGTAACCACCCCGACGAGGGCGATGAGAACGGTCTGCCACGCCCGCTCGCTTATGGCGAGGGAAACGAGAATGGGCGGGGCCATGTAGAACGCGACGGTGTAGACCTGGTGCCGCGTCTCGACCTCGATGAGGGCCGCGAGACCGATGACCGCCAGTGTTGTAACCACGAGAGGCACGACGCTTGCAAAGCGGAAATGGCCGCGGAAGAGCATGACCATGGAGGTGACCATCGTGATTACGATAAGGAACTCGATAACGAGATTAGCAACGTCTCCGCCGATAAAGTCGTTAATGATAACCGGAACCATAAGGAGCGTTATCATCAGGAGAACAACGAAGACCTGGGGTACCTTGGTCCGTACCACGATGCCGGCGTCCGCGTAGATCTGCTGGAGTTTCTTCATTTGTACCCTCCGAGGTTCATTACCGGACCATCTATGAGTTGCTGTGGAACCGGGGCCCGGCGGCCGCAGACCGGGACACCGGAAAGGTTCCTCGTGGCCCGGGGGCACCTTTATTATAGCTTTACAGGCCGAAAAAATACCAAACAATACTCTTACCCGAATGTTTGGGTTTCGTTAACTCCTGCGCCCCGGGGTTGCTGACGAGTCGACCCGGGCGTGCGGGGCGCGAGGGGATGTGCGGGGCGCGAGGGGGCTGCGTTGGGCGCGGGGGGCGGGCCCGGAAGGAACCGCCGAAATCCGTGGGCTAGGGCACTTTCGCCATAAAATCGATGAGTTCCCGGGTCCGGGGCTCCTCGAGGATCTTCGGGGTGCCGTGCTCGCCTATGTGTCCGTCTTTCATAAATATGACGTAGTCCGCAAAGTCGTGGACAAAGCTCATGACGTGGGAGACGAGCACAAACTCCATGCCGAGTTCTCGAAGCTCCTTGATGGCGCTGAGAACCTCGTAGGTGAGGATCGGGTCGAGGGAAGAGGTGGGCTCGTCGAGAAAGATCACCTCAGGTTCCACCGAGAGGGCCCGGGCAATGGACGCCCGCTGGGCCTGGCCGCCGGAGACGTTGCGGGGAAGCTTGTGCCCCTGGTCGCTGAGATGGAGGAGCTCGAGGTACCGTGCCGCCTGAGCCTTGGCACGCTCCTGAGAGAACCCTCGGGTCTTTTCGAGAACCAGGGTGATATTGCGCTCGAGGGTGAGGTGGGGAAAGAGATTGTGGCTCTGAAAGACAAACCCCACGGATTTTCGGTACTCCGGGGCGGTGACGTCGTGGCCGTTTACCGTAATGGTGCCGCCGGTCTGCTGTTCGAGGCCCGAAAGAAGGCGCAGGAGCGTCGACTTTCCGCTGCCGGAGACGCCGATAATCGCGATCGACTTGTATCCCTCGACGATAAGGGAGAGATTCTTCAAAACGTCGATGTCGTAGCGGTGGTAAACACCCTGAAGCTCGAGCTTCACAGCCCCCACCTCCGATCGATCCACTTTGTCACCTGGGAGAGGGGTATGGTGATGACGAGGTAGAGAAACCACATGAGCAAAAATCCTTCAACGAACCGGAAGTTGTTGTTGGTCATCAGTTGCACTTCGTAGAAGAGCTCCCGGTAGGAGAGCACATTGAGCAGGGCGCTCCCTTTGATAATGAGGGAGAAGTTGTTCATCAGCGGAGGCATGAGAATTCGCACCACCTGGGGAATGATGATGTACCGGTAGCGCTGATACGGAGTAAACCCGAACAGGTCCATCGCCATGTATTGTTCGGCGCCGATGCTTGCGATCGCGGACTTGTAGATGTTGGTCATGTAGGGCGTTATGTAGATGATCAGGCCAAAGATCCCCATCGGAGCGCGGCTGGTCGACCCGAAGGCCGGGCCGATAACAAAGGCCATGATCATGATCATAACGAGCAGGGGCGTTCCGTAGATGATTTCGGTAAAGACGTCGGTAAGTGCCCGGAAGTAGCGCACCTTTGATACCGAAAGCAGGTAAAAGAGGAATCCGAGAGTCGTGCTCCCCACCAGAGAAAAGAGCGAAACCCACACCGTCCGGCGAAATCCCTGAAGAATGTCCCTCGAGTAGGGAAGTATCGCAGCAAGGTCGAAGGGGCGCTGCTGCCGGAGAACCACGAAAACCGCCAGGGCGACAAAGGTCAGAACAGCCAAGGCGTAATAGAGCCCGAGACTGCCGCGAAAGCGGCGAGCCTCGGGTGGGGAGAGCATCGTCTCCTGTGCGTCAACCATACGTCGGGAGTTCAGTTCTCGTTGACAAAAAACTCTAGGCCGTAGCGGCCGTCGAGGAGCTCACGCATCGTCTCGTCCCAATCCTCCCCCAGCTGTTCGTAGACACCACCGGGCTCGGACATGGAGGCGACAAACTCGTTCGCCGAGGCGAGAAGCTCCTCATCCCCTTTGCGGACACCCATGGCGATCGGGCTCGAGACAATCGGGTCCCAAACAACGACCGTCTCATCCGGATTGGCACGCTTACCCCGGGTAACCGGAAAGGCGCTCATCATCAGGACGTCCGAGGTACCCTGCACGATATTGAGTACCGCCGCCTCGAGGTTGGTTGCAATTTCGACGTCGAAGCCGAGAGACTGGGGAATACTCGACGATACCTGTCCGGTAATACCGGTAAACTCCACCCCCTCTACCGCCGTCAGCTCCTCGGTGGTCGACTCCTCGGTAATACCGTTGGCCTCGGCAAACTCGGCGTTGGCCAGGCTGATGATCTTGAAGTAGAAGTACGGCTCGGAAAAGTCGATCGCCTCTTCCCGCTCCTCGGTCCGGCTCATGGAGGCTATGATCACATCGATCTCCCCAGCGTTGAGCGAAGGAATGAGGGAGGAAAAGTTTGTATCCACAATCTCGACCGGCCGATCCAGGTACTCACCAAACGCTTCGGCAACGTCAACGCTGACTCCTTCAGGGTCACCGTCGTCATTCCTGGTTTCGAAGGGGGGGTAGCGAAGGTCCATTCCGACCTTCAAAACCTCAGGACCTTCCGATTCCGGTGCGCCGGTCGCCATCGCAAGCGTCGGTATCACCGTGAGGGCAAGCAGCACTGAAAACAATCTTCCCATATGTATCTCCTTTCAATGCCACGGAAGGTCATAAACTCTCGCCTTCAGATCAAGCGCTTTTTACCGAAAACTGCCAATTTGTTCTCGATCCACGATTGACCGGCAGTCGCAGGAACCCTGCCTCGGCTCCGGCCGCGCCCCGGGGCCGCCTCGAGTAGCCGCGGCGGGGGTGATCTGCTCCACCGGGACTGCACACTCGAGAGTTTGTTACGCTGTTCCTGCAACCTTTGGGCACAATCGGTGTCTGTGAGTTGTATGAAAGGTAACCAAGAACGGCCGGAGTGGGTCTCCCGGCTCAAAAGATACGAGAGACCCTCCACCTGGCGCGCCGTCTGGCAGCTTGTCAACACGTTTGTGCCCTACGCGGGGATGGTTGGGGTGATGTACCTGTCGGTAGTGCGGGGCTATCCCGCGTGGGTGACGATTCTCCTGTCGATTCCGGCGGCTGCCCTCATGGTGCGTCTCTTTGTCATCTTCCACGACTGTTCCCACGGCTCCTTTTTCTCGAGCCGGAGGGCAAACCGTATCGTCGGCCACATCCTCGGAGTGTTGAGCTTTACCGCCTACGGCTCCTGGCAACATGGCCACGGGGTACACCATTCAACCTCCGGCAATCTTGACCGCCGGACTATTGGTGAAGTCTGGACCCTGACGGCCGGGGAGTACCTCGATTCACCCTGGTGGACCCGTCTCGCCTATCGGATCTACCGCAATCCTCTGTTCATGTTTGCGGTCGCGCCGCTGCTCCTGTTTGTGGTTGTCCAACGGGTACCGCATAAGCTCGACAACAAACGGCAACGGCGCAGCGTCTGGATCACAAACGGCGCTCTCCTGGCAATCGCACTCCTCGCCACGGCGACTATCGGCCTGGAGGCCTACCTGCTGATCCAACTGTCGATCATGTACTTTGCGGGGATGGCGGGTATCTGGCTCTTCTATGTGCAGCATCAGTTCGACCCGGGCTACTGGAAGCGGGAGGAGGAGTGGCACACTCATGACGCCGCGATGGACGGGAGCTCCTACTACAAACTGCCGGGAGTGCTGCAGTGGTTCAGCGGGAATATCGGGCTTCATCATGTCCACCATCTGCGCCCGCGCATCCCCAATTACAACCTTCAGCGTTGTCTCGACGCAATCCCTGAACTGAGGCTCAAGGACCACCTCACCTTCCGCAGGAGCGTGCGCTCCCTCCATCTGAACCTCTGGGACGAGGCAGAGGAGCGTCTGATCAGCTTCAGAGATTTGAGGAGGGCGACAGCTTCCTCCGCCTGAGGAAGCTACCGGCGAAACGGGGTCAGTCGTTCCTGGAGAAGCTGCCTCCCCCGGTAGATGTGGCTTTTTAGCGTGTTAACCGGCACGCCGGTCATCTGGTTGATCTCTGCGTAGCGGAGTCTGAAGACAAAAAACAGCTCCACCGAGGTCGCAAGCTGTTTCGGCAACTCCCGGATACCTGATCCGATGGCGTTAAGAAGCATGTTGCCCTCGGTTACCCGCTCCGGTCCCTCGGCATGGGATGTGCGGCTCATGCGGGCGAGGACTCCCGGGTCGGTAGCAACCTCCGGAACCGCCCGCTCCCGGAGGTTGATCGCGGTGGTGTAGGCGATACGCATGAGCCAGGAGTAGAATCGTCCGGTACCGGAGTACTGTTCCAGACGGCTGAACGCCTTGAGAAACACCTCCTGGACGAAGTCCCGCAGATCCTCCGCGGAGATGCGAGCCTTTCTGCCGACCGCCGCAACCGCCGGCTGGTAGGTTACAAAAAGACGGCGGAAGGCGTTTTTATTGCCCTCCAAAACCGAGCGAATCGATGCTCGGTCTTTCTGGTCCTCACCGGTTTTGTCTCTCACCTCGCCTCCTCCCCACCCATGCCACAATGTACTACCCAACGTGGCAGATGTCTCTTCTTTCCGGTGACCCCTGCCCGGCATTATCGAGCAGCGATCGATCCTCGCCTCGCTGCTTCTCGGAGCGCTGGGACTCCTCCCGGCGGCTCCGGCGCTGCCTTTTGAGGCGAGCTACGACTCACGCAGAGCCACCGTCCCCGTCAGAGTCACCTGGCTCCGGGGGGCGCCTATCCTCTATCCACGCCCCCGAGAGCTGCGGTGACCGGTAAAGGCTGCGCGGAATATTCTTGACAAAACTACTCAGGTATAGTTAGATGCCTCTAATATTTTTTTAGGAGGCTTATATGCGTGTACACTATCCGACGATCCTCGTCGCTCTTGCGGCCCTCGTCGTAATCATAGCTCCTCCGGTCTTCTCCTCCGGAACCGGCGAGGAGGGTTCACAGGGGGCAGGGGTAGTAAACCTCTACTCCGCCCGCCACTACGGTGCTGTAGAAGAGGTGATGGAGCGATTTACCGCAGAGACGGGAATCGAGGTCCGCATCTCTCAGGGCTCCACCCAGTCAGTAGTTGAGCGGGTTCGGGCCGAGGGAGAGCATAGTCCCGCCGACGCGGTAATCACCATCGACGGCGGAAGCATCGCGCTCCTCGCCGATGAGGGCTACCTTGCTCCGATCGACTCAGAGGTGCTCGCCGAGGCTATACCCTCGTTGCTCAAGGACCCGGAGAACCGCTGGTTCGGCCTCTCACAGCGGGTTCGTACCCTCATGTACAATCCCGCGAACGTAGCCTCCGACGAGGTTCCTTCGACCTACGCCGACCTCGCAGACTCGCGCTGGCGTGACCGACTCGCCCTTCGACCGGCAAGCCACATCTACACCATCGCCCTGGTTGCGAGCATTATCGCAAACGAAGGGGAGGCCGAGGCCGAGCGGATCGTAAACGGCTGGGTCTCCAATAACCCGGTCTACATCAACAGCGACACCCGCATACTCCAGACAATCGAGGCCGGGGGAGCCGACGCGGGTATCACCAACCACTACTACCTCGGTCGCATCCTCGATAACGACGACCCGGACTTTCCGGTGCGCCATGTCTGGGCGAATCAGGAGGGACGGGGTGTCCACCGCAACGTCGTCGCCATGGGCGTGCTCGAGACCGCGACAAACCGAGAGAACGCGATTCGCCTCCTCGAGTGGCTCGCTACCGAGGGACAGGGGGCCGGTTCGGACACGATCTCCGGGGGTAACCACGAGTTCCCGGCCAACCCCGATGCGGATATCCACCCGGTGATCGCAGATTTCGGCGACTGGGAAGTGGATACCCTTCCCCTATCCGAGTACGGCGAGTATCAGGCTGCGGCGCTGCAGCTTCTCGAGCGCGCGGGCTACGGGTTCAGCGAGTCGTGAAACTGAACCACGAAGCGTAGCGTGAGTACTCCTCCTGCTGAATCACCTCCGTCGGCCGGCACGGCTCTCCTGCCCGGCCGACGCGAGGGGTGGAGCAAGGTTACCGTCGCGGCCCTCGCCGCGGCGGTTATGCTCCCGATCATCTTTGTTCTTTCTACCCTCGCAACTCCGAGCAGGGAGATCTGGGCGCACCTCTGGGAGTCAACGCTCTCGAGGATGCTCATCAACACCGTCACCGTTGTCGCCGGCGTTGCCCTCTGTTCTCTCTGTATCGGAACCGGTCTCGCCTGGCTTACAACGGCGTACCGCTTTCCCGGCCGCCGATTTTTTGATCGCGCCCTGATTCTCCCGCTGGCGATGCCGAGCTACATCCTCGCCTTTGTCTTTATCGCAACCTTTGACTACATAGGTATCGTGCAGACCACCCTCCGGGGGTGGTTCGGCGAAGAGGTCTGGTTTCCCGACATCTACACCGTCTCGAGTGCCGTCACCGTCCTGACCCTGACCCTCTACCCGTACGTCTATCTTCTTGCCCGCTCCGCGTTTCGCTCTCAGTCCGGCTACATTTTTGACGCCGCCCGAACCATGGGCTACACCCGGGGCCGAACCTTCTTCAAGCTCGTTCTCCCCCTGGCACGTCCCTCCCTCATTGCCGGGGTCTCCCTCGCAGCGATGGAGGCGTTGGGTGACTTTGCCACGGTCAGGTTTTTCAACGTCCCCACATTGAGCGACGGTGTCTTTCGGATCTGGGAGGGAATGATGAATCGTGAGGCGGCGATGGAGGTCGCAGGGCTCCTGAGTCTTGTTGCTCTTCTGCTGGTTCTCACCGAGCTGCGGGCGCGACGAAGTGCCCGCTACACCCAGCCCGGAGGAGAGACGCCGGAGGTGACACCCGTCACGCTTAACGGATGGCCCGCGGCGGCGGCAGCAGGTATCTGCGCTCTGGTCCTTGCCCTCGGCTTTCTCCTGCCGACGATCCAACTCGCAGTCTGGAGTTTCTCGGAGATTCTCGCCCAGGGCCCCGGGGGTACGCTCAATGTCGCCTTTGTTCGGTATCTCGCCACTACCAGCAGCCTCGCGGGAGCGGCGGCACTGCTCACCGTGGCGTGGGCGCTCCTGCTCTCTCACGCAGGGAGAATGAGCGAGGGGCGGGTGACGGCGGTTGCCACGAGGGTGGCCACCCTCGGCTACGCGATGCCGGGAGCGGTGATCGCCGTCGGCGTTCTTCTCACTGTTGCGGCCCTCGACCGCGGTTATATTGCCGCTCTTGCAGGCAGAGGCGTCAGCGCCGGCCCCATTCTCACCGGTTCTCTGCTCGCTCTGCTCTACGCCTACGTGGTGAGGTTTCTGGCGGTGGGCTACAACAGTGTGGACGCCGCCCTCGCCGGGGTGCGGCCCTCCCTTGCCGAGGCGGCCCGGACCCTCGGGGCGACGCCCTCGGCTGTTCTTCTGAGAGTGCACACACCCCTGGTGAGCAGAGGCGTCTTTACCGCCGCGGTTCTTGTGTTCGTCGACGTAATGAAGGAGCTCCCGGTGACGATGCTGCTGCGCCCCTTCGGTATGGATACCCTGGCGATCTGGGGCTACCTTCTCGCCTCCGAAGGGTTCTGGGAGGCCGCGGCGGTCCCTTCACTTTCGATACTCCTCGCCGGACTCCTGCCGGTTATGCTCCTCGCCGGCTTGAGCGGTCGCGGCGTAACGCGAACGATTCGCAATTGACCTTCCGCAACAGTTCGACTAACCTAAGCCTATGAGCGTTATCCCCGGACTCACCGATACTCAGGAACGGTACCTCGAAACAATCTATAACCTTGAAAGCGAGTATCGCGTCGCCCGGGTAACGGAAATCGCCCGGGTTCTCCACGTCAAGGCGCCAACGGTGACGAGTATTCTCAAGGGTCTCGCCGAAAAGGGGATGGTTGACTACGAGCCTTACGGCCTCCTGAGGCTCACGGAGAAGGGTTTACGGGCGGGAAAGGAGCTGCTCCTGCGTCATGAGGCGACCGTCGACTTTCTCTGTAACGTGCTCGGGGTACCCGCCGGAACCGCCGAGGATGTCGCCGGAGATATCGAGCACTCCTTGCCCGCGCCGGTGCTCTGTCGCCTCGTACAGTTCAACGAGCACTACTCCAACCGGGTAGAGGATAAGTACGACTGGGAGATGGAGTGCGCAAATCTCTGTCCCACTCGGTATACCAGCGACTGCATCAAAAACCGCGAAGCTGTCAACTCCTGAGGCTCCCCCTCCCCGAGGCGAGGAGACGGTAAACAAAAGCCCCCCTCCGGCATCATCCTCTTTCCCGGTTTGACCCCGACGGTTGGTGGTCTATGACGGAAATGCGACCACCGGACCCCGCACTTCGACCCTGCACCGCTCTGCCTCTCTGACCCGCTGCTCCGGGGGGAGCCTTGCCTCGAGAGCGTGCCCTCCTGAGAGTTCGAGGGTGGCGATCTGGTAAGGGCCGAAAAAGCGCCTCGATACGACCCTCGCTCTGCCCTGAGGCGAGGGCACGACCCTTACCATCTCCGGCCGCAGGAGTATCGAAACCGCTCCCCGGGCTGGTCGGGCGAGGCGCAGCGGCCCGATCGGGCTGGTTGCGATCGTGCCGTCCGCACTGCCGTCGATAAAGCTCGCCGCTCCTACAAAACGCGCCACCTTTCTGTCCGCCGGGGTGAGATAGATCTCTTCCGGCGATCCGACCTGGGCAATGGAGCCGTCGAACATGACCGCTACCCTGTCCGCGAGGCTGAGCGCCTCCTCCTGGTCGTGGGTCACCAGGATACTCGTCGCCTCCGCCTCCCTGAGAATCCTGCGCACCTCCCGACGGGTGTTCTCCCGGAGGGCCGCATCGAGATTGGAAAACGGCTCGTCGAGTAGTACGAGGGTCGGACTCATTGCGAGGGCCCTGGCGAGGGCGACCCGCTGCTGCTGCCCTCCGGATATCTGGTGGGGATAGCGTCCAATGCTGCCGCCCATCTCCACCATCTCCATCAACTCCTCGATCCGCTCCCGTCGCGCCTTGCCCTCGGTTCCCGCGAGGGGAAAGCCTACGTTCGCACCGATGGTGAGATGAGGAAAGAGGGCGTAGTCCTGAAAGACCATTCCGATGTTCCGGTCTTCCGGGGCGACCCAGGCGCCCTCTCCGGCGACGTGCCTGCCGGCAAGGAGGACTTTTCCTGCCTCCGGCGCCTCGAGCCCCGCGAGGAGGCGCAGGGTGGTCGACTTGCCGCAGCCGCTCGGTCCGAGGAGGGCGAGAAACTCTCCCCGGTGCACCTCGAGGGAGAGGTTATCCACCGCGAGGATCGTCGGGCCAAAGCGCTTTGTCACCCGTTGTAACTCGATAATCGGCTTTCTGAGCTCCGCCGATCGGGCGGCAGAGGCGGGGCGTTGTGGCAGGGCAGCTGGGACAATCACGCTCCCGAAGTTAGCCTAATCTAATTCGTTTTGCAATCGGTAGTCTCCTCCACCCTGGGGATCGCAGGCGTGGAGCGGTCCGGAAAACTCCGTTACAATCACCTTATGGCCATTCGGTTTGTCGAACTTGGGGAAGCTGACTACCCCTGGCCCCTGCTCCTGGAAGCCGACCCCAACCGGAAGCTGCCGGGATCCGCTCGGCTCGGGCGGCGACCCTCAGATCCGAAGGGCAGCTCTCGCGTAGAGCCGGTGGGGCAACGCCCGCACAAGAGCTAGGAGCAGCCGGTTGGAGAGCCCGGGGATGTAGACCGGGTCCCGCCAGAGACTCCTGCGGTCGAGGGCGGCAAGGGAGCGTCGCACCACCTCCTCGGCCCTCATCCAGCGGATGAGACCGCGGTTCCGCCGCGCCTCGGCGGGCCACTCGAGGCGGTCGTGAAAGTCGGTGTGGGTAAATCCGGGGCAGAGAACCTGTGTCCGGATCCCGCGCCGGGCGAGCTCCGGATGGAGGGCTCTGGCTAACGCGACGAGAAAGCTCTTGGTCGCGGTGTACATCCCCGCTCCGGGGGCGGGGAAAAAGGCTGCCAGGGACGATACAAGGATCACCCCGGCCATCGCGGGCGGTGTGTTCATCTTCCTGCCCGCCCCGGCGCCCTCAGGCATCACCGGCAGGGCGGCGCTCAGGAGCTCCACCGCACACTGCATGTGGACCACCCCCATACCGACCAGCTCCTCCCGGGAGAGGGTGGCGAAGCTCTCGGTATGTCCGTAGCCGGCGTTGTGGATAAGTAAGGTGAGGTCCCCGCACTCCGTGATCCGGGAGACGAGGGTGTCCCGTACCTCTGAGTCCCGGAGATCTCCGGTGACGATTTCAATGCGCCCCTCCCGGTCCGGTGAGTTCTCCTCGCCCCGCGGCTCCATCGCCTCGACCTCCTGCACAAGGGAGTCGAGGCGGACCCTCCGCCGCCCGGTAACAATGAGCTTGTATCCCCGGTCGGCGAGGGCGAGGGCGTAGGCGCGGCCGATACCGCTTGTAGCCCCGGTGATCAGGGCTGTTCCCGGCGAGGGAGGGCGGCTCACGCCTCGTAGTCGACGACCGCCGCCTCTACCGCCACCTCCCGGACAAACGCCTTTACCTTCTCGTGCTCCGGGTGTTCCTGGTACGCCTCGAGACCCTCCCTGTCATCGAAGGAGGAGTACAGAGCGATGTCCCAGGCGCGATCGGAACGGTTGAAATCGATACCGCACTCGATCTGCCGGAGCATCGGGACCGTCGATTTCATCGCGAGGATGCGCCGCTGCACCTCCCTCGCGAGCGCCTCCTTATCCATCCCCTCGTGGCTTTCCGCCAGCTTCCACATCACAATGTGTTTGACCATAGGAGCATTGTAGCAAAGGCCGCCCCGGGGCGCCACGCGGGAGTGAACGCAAGGAGAGTTCCAAAAAAATGCTCCCTGGAGAGCGGTTTTGCACTATAATCTTGCCCACATGACTGGCGCGGTACTTCGATCGTCTCGATTTATTCTGATTCTTGCTGTCGTCTGGGTCATCATGCAGGAGTCCTTCGCCCTCTCCACCATACTTACCGGAACAGGCATCGGTGTAGTTACCCTCTATGTGACCAACGTCCTGGTTCTCAAGGAGCGCTACCGGGAGCTCTACCAGGTCAGGCTCATCCCGGTGATCTGGTACGGGATAAAGCTGCTCTCTGCGATCTATGTGGCGGGCCTCCAGGCGGTGGTAAAGATGATCACCCGCCGGATCAACGTCGGGGTGGTGGATATCGACACTGATCTTACCGACGAGTTTGCCGTCGCCCTCCTTGCAAACTCGATCACCCTCACCCCCGGAACCGTGACCCTCGACCGCCGGGGCTCCCGCCTCAAGGTGATCTGGCTCGACTGCGTGACCCGTGAGCCGGAGGCTGCGGGAGAGGCGATCAAGGGCGGGTTCGAAGGGATGATCCGGAGGATCACCGAATGAGCTTTCTCCCCGCTACCCTCATCGCTCTGGGCATTCTTTCGGTGGGGGGGCTTGCGAGGATCGTCGCCGGACCAACCGTCTGGGATCGGCTTCTCGGGATGTCCCTCATCTCTTCAAAGATAATCGTCGCTATTGTCATCTTTTCGGTTATCCTCGACCGCTCCTTTTTGATGGACACGGCTATCGTCTACAGCCTCCTCGGGTTTATCTCCAGCGTTCTGATCGCCCGCTTTATCGAAAGGAAGGGAAAATGGTCCGGGAGCTAGTCGGACAGGCGGTTGTGGTTGTCGGACTCCTGTTTATCGCGACCGGAGTCTACAGCGTTCTTCGCTACCGGGAGTTCTACTCCAGGGTTGTGATCACCGCGAAGGTGGATACCCTAGGGTTTATCACGGTCCTCCTCGGCGTTGTCATACTCGAGGGGTTCACCTTTGTCTCGGCAAAGGTGCTGCTGATCGTCGTCTTCGAGATGATGACCTCCCCGTTGTCGACCCACGCGATCGCCCACTCCGCCTACACCGCGGGCTACCGGATCGAGGGAGAGCTCGAGGGAATGGAGGACGCCGGTGGTGGCTGACTTTCCCGTCGGGATCGACCAGGTGCTCCTCGGGATGAGCGTGGTTCTCGCTGCCGCGGCGGTCTGGACGCGCATACTCCGGCACGCGGTGATCTACCTCGGCCTGTTCTCCTTTCTCTGCTCCTTTCTCTATCTGTTCTACGGCGCCCCGGATGTGGCGATAGCCGAGGCGGTCATCGGCAGCGGCCTGGTGATGCTCCTCTATCTGACCGCCATAAAGCGGTACCGAACCTACACGGTCCTCGTCTCGGATGAGACGGTGGAGAGGATCGAGGACTCCACTATGCGTGCGGTGGGAGGGACGGAGGAAGGGAAGCTCATCCAGGAGATCGAGAAGTTCTGCATCTCCCGGGAGCTCGAACCGGAGATCCTCTTTACCAAAAAGCCGGTGCCCCGGGTTATCGAGGACGGCCGGTTCGACCTGATTGTCCGGCGTACCGGGGAGTCCACCACGGTCTTCGGCAGGAGTGACAACTTTCTCGTGGATGAGCTCGAGATGGTACTCATCCTCCACTCCCAGGAGGGCTCCGCCCGGTTCGTCCGGCTCGAGGCGGATGCGATATGATCAAACGGATTGCCACCTCGATCCTTGTGGTGCTTCTTTGCGCATCCTTTCTCTGGATCACAAACCGCTACCCCTCCGGAAAGATCGCCACCCCCGGGGAGTCCCAGGGGGATGTGGATCCGACCGCCTACATCCTGGAGAACTTTCTCGAGCAGACCGGCGCGGAAAACGCGGTTGCGGCGATCTATCTCAACTACCGGGTCTACGATACCCTCTTCGAGGCGTTGCTTCTGCTTATAGCTATCGTAGGCATCATGCACTTTTTCAGAATCGGCTCGGCGAGGGACAGGAATGAGTAGCACCGAGGGGGGCGCCGAGGCGCTTGTTGGACGGATCACGGGGCTTCTCTACCCCTTTGTCATTGTGGTCGGCCTCTACATTATTTTTAACGGCCACGACACACCGGGAGGAGGCTTTCAGGGCGGGGCGATCCTCGCTACCCTCTTTATCGGCAGGCTCATCGTCAGTCCGATAAACGACATCAACGCCCATCTCCTCCACGACATCGAGCAGGCGATGTTCCTTCTTATCCTTCTCATCCCGGTGGTCTTTCTCTTTTTTCAGCTCCACCTGATCTACCCGTGGCTCAACGAGCCGTTTCTCGTCGCGATGAACCTGCTTATCGGTCTCAAGGTCGCCCTCGGCCTGACGATCGTTGTCTTTCGCTTCGGCTTTGACGAGGAGGCGTTATGAATCCCGGCAACATCAGCATACTGCTCTTCTTTGTCGGTCTGCTCGGCCTCGCCACCCATAAGAACATCGTCCGATCGATAATCTCGGTAAACATCATGGATGTGGGGGCGATCCTCTACCTGATAACGGTCAATTACCTCCCCGCGAGCGTACCCCCGGTCTCCCCTCCCGAGGGGGCGGTGGTGGCCGACCCGATACCTCAGGCGCTCATGATTACCGCCATCGTCATAGGCATAGCGGTAAGCGCCGTCAGTCTCGCCCTCTTTATCGCTCTGTTTCGCCGCTACGGCAGCGCCGACTGGGAGACGGTCCTGAAACGGGCAAAGCGATGAGCGTGACCTCCGCCCTCCCGTGGCTACCGGTACTGCTCCCCATCTTTGCCGCGGCCCTCGCCTACTACCTGCCCCGAAAGCTTCAGTACGCCGCCTCCCTCGCCGCGGAGGGGGTGCAGTTTGCCCTGTCTCTTTGGCTCTTCCTCGCCGTCGGTTCCGGAGGAACCCTCGAGGTGGTTCCCGGTGGGTGGCCCGCGGGAGTAGGAATCCGGCTCATGGTGGATATGGCCGCCGCCTTTCTCATCCTCATTACCGCGGCCTTCTTTCTTCTGGTCCTTCTCTTTAACGCCCGCAAGCTCTATATGGACCGGCTCTTTCTCTTTCTGCTTCTCCTGCTTCAAGGACTCCTCGTTGCGACGGTAGTCTCGGGCGACCTTTTTAACGTCTACGTACTCCTCGAGCTCTCCACCCTGGTGGTGGCTATCCTGATCATGTATAAGCGGGGTAAGCAGACCCTTCTCGACGGGATGGTCTACCTCATGCTCAACCTCGCCTCGATGTCCTTTGTCCTCCTCGGCATCGGCATGGTTTACCGCGTCCTCGGCACCCTCGACTTTGCCGTCCTCGCTCGTCGGGCCGCCGCCGCCGGGGAGCCGAGGGCACTGATCGCCCCCTTTGTTCTGGTGGTGACCGGCGTGGGGATGAAGTCGGCGCTGATCATGCTCTTTCCCTGGCTTCCGAAGGCGCATGGAGCGCCGAGCGCCCCCTCGGCGGTAAGCGCGGTGCTCTCAGGCATCCAGGTTAAGGCGGGTTTGATCGTGCTTGTTCGTCTCATCGGTATCTTCGGCACCCCTCTGCCGTTGCAGCCCCTCTTTGTCTTTCTCGGCCTCGCCACGGGAGCTGCGGGTGCGATCCTCGCCCTCGGTCAGACCGATCTGAAGCGGATCCTCGCCTACTCCACCATCTCCCAGATCGGTCTGATGGTCTTCGGCTTCGCCCTCGGGAGCGACCAGGCGTGGTGGGGGGCGCTGGTCCACATCGGCACCCACGCCGTCGCCAAGGCTGTGCTCTTTCTCACCGCGGGAATCGTCATCCACGTCTATCACGAGCGCTCTGTCCACCGCGTACGGGGTGTTGCGCGGCGGATGCCCCTGGTCGCCCTCTCGATGAGTTTCGGCATGCTCAGCATCCTCGGGGTGCCGATTTTTGGCGGCGGAGTGAGCAAGTATCTCATCCAGTCGGCAGGCTCCTCTCTCCCCGGGGCGATTTTCTGGACTCTCAACGGTCTCACCGCCCTCATTTTTGTCCGGATGAGCGTCATATTTTTTGGCGGCGCTCCACAGGATGCAGGGGAAGGGGAGGCAGAAGCCGCGCGGGCCCACGCCTCACGGCAGCCGGAGCTTTTTACCGGGTCGGTTATCGTTCTGTTCGCCGCGGCGGCCTGGCTCCTCGGTCTCTTTGCAGAGCCGGTGGTCTCCTACCTCTCCGGGGCGCCGGTCCACCTCGACGCCGCCCGGGGAGTGGACAAATGGCTGGAGGTGGGCCTACTCCTCGCCCTCGCCTCGGGGGTAAACCGGTTTCTCCTCCGGCCCTTTCCTCTCCTCGAATCAATCGGGGAGCGTGACCTCGCCTTTCCGGACCTGGTCTCCGGGGTGCTGATCTTCGTCGCCGGCATCGGAGGGTGGCTTTTTCTCATGACCGGCTGACCCGCCCCGGCGTGGTCTCGGGGAGTGCCACAGTTTACGCGGCAAGAAGATCACAAGATCTGCGGCATACCGGCGTCACCGCAGGGTCGATACTTAAGCTGACCTTGAGCCTCTTCGAGCCCCCTCCCGAGGGGCACTGCACTACGGTCGTTTCTGGTTATCCTTCGGTTCCGGGAAAGGAGTTCGTATGAAAAACATCAAACTCGGTATCAAGTTGATCGGCGGCTTTTCTATCGTCGCGCTGCTGGTCCTGCTGGTCGGAGTTTTCGGCTGGGACGGTGCACGGGAGTTGAACGGCCATGTCGAGGAGATCGGAAACAACCGGCTTCCCGCCGTAGAGGAGCTGTTGACCATCGAGAGCGAGGGCAACACGATCCGTATCGCTCTGAGGTCCCTCCTCAATCCGCGGATGTCCCCGGCGGACCGGGAGGGACAGTATGAGGATATAGCAGACGCCAGGGACAGCTACAGGGTCGCGTGGGAGCGTTACGAACAGCGGATCGAAACCCCGGAGGTCCGCTCGCTCTGGGAGCGGTTCCAATCGGACTGGAACGCCTGGGTCGAGGTCAACAACACCTTTCTCGAGCGCTCCCGGGAGATCGAGGCGACGGAAATCTACAACCCCGACGCCTTTCAGGGCCTTTTTACCGGCTTTATCAGCGACCACCACGAACTCATGGGAAACGTCATGGAACTCCTGCTCACGGGAGAGGAGTTCGAGGGGGGTGAGGACCCGACGGCGTGCGGTTTCGGAGTCTGGTTGGAAGAGTTCGAGACCAGCAACCCGGAGATCAACAGAATTCTCGCCGAGGTGACCCCCTTCCACGACGCGTTCCACCAGAGCGTGGCGGCCGTCCGTATGGAGCTGATGGCCGGTGATGAGAGCGGAGCTCTCGCTGAGTTTGAGGCGAACATGCGTCCAAGCGCACAGAGCGTTTTTGCCCTGTTCAACGAGCTTTCAGCCGAGGCTGAGCGGGTCGACGTACTCTACGATGAGATGCACGGCCAGGCGATGGGTGAGGCGGTGGCACGACAGCAGGCGGCCCTCGACCGGCTTGCGGAGGTGGTCGCGGCCAACGAGGCGGCGACGAATCGCGCTGTGGAGACCGCCTCTATCTCCGGAGGACGGGTACAGCTGGTGGCCCTCATCGGCATGATCGTCGGCGTTATCCTCGCTGTCGCCCTTGGTCTCCTCCTGACCCGGGCGATCACCGGCCCCCTCAAACGGGGCGTTGAGTTTGCCGCCGAGCTGAGCAAAGGTAACCTCGGAGCAGAGCTGAAGGTGCAACAGCAGGATGAAGTCGGCCGCCTCGCCGATGCGCTGCGGTCGATGCAGGATAAGCTAACCTCCGTCGTCCGTGACGTGCGCACCGCCGCGGCTAACGTCTCGGCGGGGAGTGGAGAGATGAGCGCCTCCGCTCAGGGACTCTCGCAAGGGGCCACGGAACAGGCTGCCTCCGCCGAAGAGGTCTCCTCTTCCATGGAGCAGATGGGTTCCAACATCGCCCAGAACGCCGACAACGCCCGGGAGACAGAGAAGATCTCCCAGAAGGCCGCGGAGACCGCGACGAAGGGGGGTGAGTCGGTCAAACGGACCGTCACCGCGATGCGGGAGATCGCCGAGAGGATCTCAATCGTCGAGGAGATCGCCCGGCAGACAAACCTCCTCGCCCTGAACGCGGCGATAGAGGCGGCCCGGGCGGGTGAGCACGGCAAGGGGTTTGCCGTGGTGGCCGGGGAGGTCCGAAAGCTTGCCGAGCGGAGTCAGGCCGCCGCGGGGGAGATCGGCGAGCTCTCCGCCGACAGCGTGGCTGTAGCCGAGGACGCGGGAGCTCTGATCGACCAGATTGTCCCGGACATTCGCCGGACCGCGGAACTGGTACAGGAGATAAGCGCCGCCAGCGCCGAGCAGAACTCCGGGGCTGATCAGATCAACAAAGCCCTCGCCCAGCTCGACCAGGTGGTGCAGCAAAACGCCTCCTCCTCCGAGGAGATGGCGTCGATGGCCGAGGAGCTCTCCAGTCAGGCTGAGCAACTCGAGCAGACAATCGCCTTTTTCAAGCTCGATAATCGAGGCGCCTCCCCTCAGACGCTCGAGGCGCTCGAGGATAGGCGGGAGGAGGCAGCACCGCTACAGCTTTTAGGTTGATTCGAACGGCTGCCGCCTGCGACCGGCGACGACCCCGGGCAACGCGCGCCCGGGGCCGCTGCCGTCGGACCGGTGAAGTCGACCATATCTGCCGGGGCGAGATCCACCGACTGGTCCCCGTCGATCGAGATCTCCAGGGGATAGTTTGCGTGACGGTACGATCGGGAGCTGGTCACAGGCTCCCAGTCGTCGTCGTTGTTGTTGTCGGTGTAGATAGACGCCTCGGCTCCGGCACTCTCACACCCCGAAACCAGCACTGCCGCGAGAATAATACCTATCCCGGTGGCAAGCACCTGTAACCTGGCCCTGCGCTTTCGACGGAGAGAAAACCTTCCGCTCGCGCTTCTGGTGCTCGCCTTCACCCTCACCGCAGGGGGGATGGCTCTGCTCATCTACTCCCTTTCGATGCTGGTGCTCCTTCGGCCGGACAGCCCCGAGTGGGAGAAGCGCCACCTCCCCGGCGCCCCGCCGAACGATGCGGAGTGCACCCGGCTCGCTGCTGCCGCCGGCGCTCTGGAGGAGCGCACGATCCTGGAAGTTGCCCTGGACGTTGGGTTCCCGAGTAAGAGTACTTTTAACAGAGTCTACAAAGAGCAGTTCGGGAGGCCACCTTCAAAGCGAGGCGCCCTCACTGTCGACCCCCGGTAGCCGTGTCAGGAGTTACTCTTGAAAAACGAGACCGCTGAAGCGTTTTTGACCTCCCCGCGTCCGCATCTCCTGATGGTTACCAATCACGGGATCCACGACTGGACCGTGGACGCAGGGCTCCCGGACACCGGTGGACAGAACCTCTATGTAAACCAGCTCTCCCGGACGCTCGCGAGCCTCGGCTTTCGGGTAACCATCTTTAATCGTGGGGGCTACGGGCATCCGAAAAACGGCGCGCCCCGGGAGGGGGTTCGTTACCGTAACGGAGAGGAGCGGATTATCTATCTCGAGGACGGGAGGAGAGCGTTTATCCTGAAGGAGGATATGGGCCCGCAGATCGAAGCCCTTGCGGAGGATCTGGTCTCCCACCTCAGAGCGTCCGGGCCGGTGGAGCTCATAATCTCCCATTACTGGGACGCGGCTGCGGTCACCGAGCAGGCTAGAAGCGTCGTCGGTCGGGAGGTGCCGCACCTCTGGATCCCCCACTCCCTGGGAGAGCTCAAACGCAAGGGGACCCCCGAGGCGCTGTGGAAGGATCTCAAGCTCGAGGAACGGGTAGCCTGGGAGCGAAGGATACTGGAAAAGGTCGACGCGGTCGGCGCCACCTCCCAGGCGATGCGGGATACCCTGCGAGAGGAGTACGCCGTGAGGGAGAGCCTCTTTCTGCCGCCCTGCGTCGATGAAGACCGTTTCAACCCGGAGGCTGCCCGCCGGGACAGCTCGGCGGTTGATCTCCTCGCCTCGGCGACGGATCTCCCGGTGGAGGAGATCAAAGGCTTGCGTATCATCACCGAGGTGAGCAGGACCGACAGGACGAAGCGAAAGGATATCCTCATCGAGGCGTTTGCCACCGTCGCCACCCGATTTCCGGATACCCTCCTGGCGGTTACTGCCGACCCGGGTGCCCGGGAGCTCTATGGAGAGCTCGAGCAGCTTATCGAGGATCTCGCTCTCTCCCGGCGTGTCGCCCTCCTCGGCTCTATCGGGGAGTACCTTCCGAGTCTCTACGGGATGAGCACGGTCTACTGCACTCCCTCGGTGATGGAGGGTTTCGGCATGTCGATCCAGGAGGCGGCAGCCTGCGGGGTGCCGGCTGTGGCGAGTGCCCGGGTTCCCTTTGCGGTTGAGTATCTCCGGGGGGAGTCTTTCGAGGCTCGCGGGGAGATCGAGGTCGGGGAGGGGGCGGTTATCGTCCCTCCTGATTCGGTGGAGGCGACGAGCAAAGCTCTGCTGCTTCTTCTCGAAGATGAGGATCGCCGAAAGAGGATGGGGGAGGCGGCGTACCGGATAACGATACCCCGGTTTACCTGGGAGGTGGTGACCCGCTCCTTTCTCGAGGCGGCGGGTATCGCTATCCCCGGAGAGGGAGGGGGAGCTCATGGGTGAGGGGGCGCGGGCGATAGAGAGAGCCGTGGCGGAGCGTAACCGAGCGCCCTTTGATCTCGCCGGGATGAGCCTGAACGGGTTGGCGCAGCTCATCGAGGGGAACGAGGCGTTCCACGCGTACCGGCCCGAGGGTGTCTACGCCGTGGACCCCCGGGACGGGGGGGCGACGCTCTTTAACGAGGGACGCTCGAGGCGGCCGAAGGACTACGCTGACCGGGGCGGGCGGACTCCCCCCCGCCCCGGGGAGGGCCCCTCCCCCGAGGAGGGCCCGGCTCCCGGGCAGGCCCCGGCTTCCGAGGAGCCTCGGTCCTCGGCCTGCCCGATCTGCGGCGGAAACACCACCCCGATCCTCGACATCGCCTCGCTCTCCGCGGGCTTTACCTTTATCAACACGAACCTCTACCCGATAATCACCCCCTCCGGCGGCGCAGGCCGCAGCGGCGCAGGCGCAGGCAACGCCGGCAGCGGCGCAGGCGGCGGCAACGGCGCTGGGGCAGGCGGCAGCGGCCGGGCGCGAGGGGCGCATCTCCTGCAGTGGACGAGCTCGGACCACGATA
>JBKHDM010000033.1:0-30684 GCA_046541355.1 Spirochaetaceae bacterium | reverse complement strand
ACCGGCCCGGGCACCCAAGTGTTTGCCTCGGGCAAACACGTAGCCTGGAGCCGGCCCGGCCGGCGGAAGGGGCTTTTTTTGCCTGGAGCCGGCCTGGCGTGGTGGGCCGGTGATTATGAGCCTCCGCCCCGTGTCTGCTCGCCGGCCGGGCGGGGCAAGGCGGGGCGGCCGGGGCAGGGCGGGGCCGGCGGGGCCCGGCGCATCGTCGGGGGCTTGGCGCTTTGTCGGGCTATGGGGGGGTATTCACGCTCTTTTCTGAGAGGCGAATATCCTGTAATCTAAGGGGTATGGCAATCTCCGGCGAAACGAAAGAGCTTCAGCTTGTGACCTTTCAGCTCGGTAACGAGCAGTACGGGATCGACATCATGCAGGTCGAGGGCATTGTAAAGGTTGAAGATGTCCGGGCGATTCCGAACTCTCCCGGCTACGTTGAGGGGATTTTCAACCTCCGGGGCGAGATCATTCCTGTCATCAACCTCCACAAACGGTTCCATCTGCGGCGACCGGAACTTAGCGAGGAAGACAAGCTTCTCAGCGGCTTTGTGATCGTCAATATCGAGGGGATGCACCTGGCGGTGATTATCGACAAGGTCTCCCGGGTGATGACGATCCAGCTGGGGCAGATCCAGTCTCCGCCGGAGATGCTCTCGGGTATCGGAGCTGAGTATATCGAGGGGGTTGTTCATCGCGAAGAGGGGTATCTGATCATCCTCGATATTAACCGTCTATTTAATGTCCGTGAACTCGAGCGCCTCGAGTCGATCGCCCAGTAACGTAGCAGAACATAGTATGGTGAAATTCAGTCGTCCCTCGATCAAACGTGCGGATATGGATTCGGTCCTCTCCCGCATGCTCTCAGATGAGTTACATCCAGGAACCACGAACCGGGAGTTCGTAAAGAGCCTCGCCGCGACCCTCGGCCTCCAGGGCGGATTTGCCTTCGGTGAGTACACCAGGAGCGTGGAGGTTGCGCTTCGGGCTCTGGAACTCGAACCGGGCGCAACCGTCGTGCTCTCTCCCCTCGCTCCGGGGGTCTACGCTACGGTTCTCTCGGAGTTGGGCCTCACGCCGCGGTTCGTTGATGTCTCGGAGGCGGCTCCGGTGATTACCGCCTCGAAGCTCGCCGATCTCGCCGTGGGCGCGGACGCAGTTATTCTCGATACGACCCTTGGCTTTATCCCTGACTACGACGCCCTCCCTGAGCTCGAGATCCCGATTGTCGAGGATATCACCTCGGGGATCGGCGGATATGTGGGTGAGTCCCCGGCGGGTAGCGCCGGGCGCTTTCTGGTGACGAGCCTCGGCCATGAAGGGGTTATCACCGCCGGCGGTGGGGGTGCGGTGATATGCAGAAACACCCGGGATAAGGCGATCCTGACTAACGTGGTAGACGGATTTCCCCCGGATATCCTTCTTTCGGACATGAACGCCGCCCTCGGTCTGACCCAGCTCAGACAGCTCGAGCACTTTCTTTCCCGGCGCCGGGAGATTGCCGGCGTCCTGGTGCGAGCGCTCCAGAGGAGCCGTCACCGCATCCCTGCCCAGCCCGGGGACGGGGAAAACGTCTGGATGACACTGCCGGTTCTCGTGGACGGCAGCGTCGCGGAGGTGCAGCAGTACGCGAAAAAGCACGGGGTTTCCACCCAGCCCGCCTTTGACCTTGGGGAGATCGAGAATCGTCTCGAAGCTGCGCAAGGCGAGGGCAGTTACCCTGAGGCGAGAAGGTTCGCCATGCGGACACTCAGATTCCCGATCTACCCGATGCTGCCGAACAAGGAGATCGACCAGCTAAAGCGGGTGCTCTCTACGCTTCCGTGAAGCTTTACACCTGATCAGGGTGTATATATAGTTTTACCGCTCATGGGCAGAACTATCGGCAGCGTCCTGATAATCGCAAACACCGGCAAACGGGAGGCTCGGGGCCTCGCCGAGGAGATCGAGGAGTATCTTCGGGGGGAGGGGATCAAGACTACCCTCTTTGCCTACGATGGCACCCCGGTAACCGATCCGCCGGATAAGCGATTCGACCTCGCTATCTCCCTCGGTGGTGATGGAACGGTGCTGTTCGCCTCGCGGATCCTCTCATCCCACACGGTGCCGATTCTGCCGGTAAACCTCGGTATCTTCGGCTTTATCACCGAGGTGACGAGGGAGGAGTGGCGGGACGCCTTTCTGAAGTTTCGGGACGGCAAGATTGACGCCGGAAAGCGGCTGATCCTCGAAGTATCGGTCTACCGTCGGGACAGCGCGATTTCGAGTTTCGTAGGGCTGAACGACGCGGTCATTTCAGCCGGGGGCATCTCCAAGATCGTCAATCTGACGGTCCACCTCGGGGATCAGTTTCTTGGCCACTATCGGGCGGACGGGATGATCATAGCCACACCCACTGGTTCCACCGCTTACTCTGCTGCCGCAGGGGGGCCGATCCTCCACCCGGAGATGGAGGCGATGATCCTCAACCCGATCTGCCCCCACACCCTCTCCCACCGACCCCTGGTGATTCCTGCGGACGAAGTTGTAAACATTGAAATCGCCGAGCGTCAGCGGACCAACGTCGTCCTGACTGTGGACGGTCAGAGCCTCACACCCCTCGAGCCTTTTGATCGAGTGGTAATACGACAGATGGCGGAGCGTGCGGCGATCGTCCGCAGCCATCGACGTACCTTCTACGAAGTGCTTCGTACCAAACTGAACTGGTCGGGAGGCCCCGGGAGTGCTTGAAGAGCTGTCGGTCCGCAACTACGCCCTCGTAGAAAATCTCTCTCTCTCCCTCAGCGAAGGCTTCACGGTTCTCACCGGTGAGACCGGTGCCGGAAAGTCCCTCCTCCTCGGCGCGCTCTCGGTCATCCTCGGGGGAAAGGCGGAGGTAGACGCAATCCGGGCGGGAAAGGAGGAGGCGATTATCTCCGGCGTCTTCAACGTCGGGTCGAACCGGGAGGCAGGTGAGTGGCTCGACGAGCGTGATATCGCCGCGGAGGAGGGAGCGGTCATCGTCCGGCGCACCGTCAAGCGTCAGGGACGCGGGGGGATCTACATCCAGAACGTTCCTGTTACCCGCTCGGACCTCGCGGAGTTTGCGGAGCTTCTCGTCGACCTCCACAGCCAGCATGAGCATCAGTCCCTCTTTAACGAGGAGAACCACCGCAAGCTTCTCGACCGGTACGCCGAATGCGAGGAGCTCGCCGGTGAGGTGCGAAGACGCTTTATCGAGATCGGGGAGCTGCGGCGACGGCTTGAGGCGCTCAGCGCTAAGGAGCGCGACCGTGCCCGGGAGCTCGAGCTGCTGGAGTTTGCGGTCAAAGAGATCGAGGGGGCGCGCCTGCAGCCGGGTGAGGAGGAGCAGCTGCATCAGGAAAAGCAGCTTCTCGGGCAGTACGAGCGACTCCATGCGCTGGTTGAGGAGTTTCAGGAGCTGATGAACGAGTCCCGGGGCGGCGCGATCGGCACGATTCGAAAGAGCCGCTCCCTTCTCAACGGTATCAGTGAGATAGACGGCTCCCTCTCGGAGCTCGCAGGCCGGCTGGAGAGCGCCTTTTTCGAGGTGGAGGATATTGTGGACTCCGTGAGAGACTACGCCTCGACTATGGCCTTCGATCCCGGGAGACTCGAGGAGTGTGAATCCCGCCTCGCCCAGATCCACCGCCTCGAGAAGAAGTACGGCCCGTCGGTCGAGGAGGTCCTCGCCTACGCGGAACACGCCCGGGAGGAGATCGACCGGCTTTCCAACGCCGAGGCGCACAGGGAAGATCTATCGAAGCGGATCGGGGAGGAGGAACAGGAGCTCTACCGATCGGCCCGGGACCTCTCCGCCCGGCGCACCGCCGCCGCCGGCAAGCTCCAGGGAGAGATCGAGGGGATCCTTCGCACCCTGGCGATGGAAAAGGCGCATTTTACGGTGCGGGTGGAGCAGAAGCAGAGCGAACGGGGGCGCCCGGTCTGTGGTCCCGCCGGGATAGACAAGGTCGCGTTCATGATCGCACCGAATCCCGGGGAGCCGTCAAAGCCCCTTACCAGCATCGCCTCAGGAGGCGAGATCTCTCGGGTGATGCTCGCGATCAAGAGTATCCTCGCTGCCTCCGACACCGTCACCACCCTCGTCTTTGACGAGGTCGACACCGGGGTGGGCGGGGAGGTCGCGGTTGCCCTCGGTGAACATCTCGCCCGTCTCGCCGAGCACCGCCAGGTAATCGCGATCACCCACATCGCCTCGATCGCCGCCCGGGCGAGCGGTCAGATTCGTATAGAAAAGGAGCTGGTCGAGGAGAAAACCGTCGTCTCCGCCCGATTACTTGACCAGAGTGAGCGAATAAGCGAGATTGCGCGTATGCTGTCGGGAGATAAGGAGGCGGAAGTTTCCCTGAATCACGCAAAAGAGCTTCTTTCCCGTTATACTATGGGAAACTTGGACTAGGATCGACAATGGGCAAAATTAGCGACGAAGCGCGCCAGCAGTACTACGAGCGGATCAAGGAGTACAAGCAGGCCGCCGAGGCGATTCTGCAGCGGGAACAGAGTATACAGAAGATCCTGAGTGATGATGATACCGGCACACCCTACAAGCGGGTCACCCTCGCCGAGGAACGGTTGAACCTCGCCTCCTACTATCTGCTGCAGAACCGGGTTTCCATCGCCCTCCTTGGCGTCAAGGCTGACAACTTTCTCAATGAAGCGCGTAAGAGCTGCTACCAGAGTGTTATCTATCTCGAGGACGTGGTCTCCAGCTACGTCGACGCCCCCTTCAGCGACTACGAGGACCGTCTCGCGATGATCGAGGGAATCGACGATCAGAAGCGCTACGACCTGATTCGAAAACTCGGCTTCACTATCCAGTCGGTCGAGGAGTCCTTTGGGGCTAAGAGCAAGTGGAAATGGTCCTTTGTAGAGCTCGAAGGGCGATTTACGACGGTCGCAAAAAACATCGTAGACTTCAAGACTGTCGTTGGAAAGCTCGACCCGCGGGTCGAGGGCTACAGGCAGCGTCTTGCCCATCTCGAACTGGTAAAGGAACTGCTCATGAGCTCCGCCGACCGGTATCGTGAGCGGTATGAGCTTTCAACCAACCGGATCGACGACTTCAAGACGGGGGTGGCCTTTCTCTCAGCCCTCAGGAGAATCCACACGATTCTCAGCGAGCCGGACGCGGCGGAGCAGGTCAAGAAAAAGCTCGAAGTCTGGAAGTCCCAGCTGACCTCCGACGAAAAGCGTAACGGAAAACAGCAGGCGAAATCCTGATCCATGAATCGCCCGCTTCCGATGCTCTTCTTCGCCCTTCTCGCTGCCCTTCTGTTTGCCATTGCCTTTCCGATCTCCACCGGAGGCGGCTACGAGTTTTCTCCCCGCTACGCCGCGTCCCTCGAGGAGGGCCGGCTGGTAAGCGTTTATCCGGCCCCGGACTCCGCACAGCTTCCTGAGACACTTCTTGCACACTCCGGTGACTACCTCGGCTACCTCGACCTCGCCAATCGGCAGGTCCGTTTAAGCCGGCGTCGAGCGTACGGCATTGCCGCAACCGACTGGGGTTTTATCAACTACCCGGAGGCTCCCGCGAATCTTCTGGTACAGTCGAGCTATGGAGAGCCGCTGTTCTCTCTCGGATCAGAGGGCTTCCCGTTTGGTCGATCAACGGGGCTCTTTCTCCTCCACGCCGACGGCTACACCTTGAGCGAGTATGACGAGACCGGGGAGAGAGTATGGAGTGTCGGCGAGGTAACGCCGGTCACCGCGTTTGACGCGACTCCGGGAGCGCGGGCTGTCGGATTCCTGAGCGGGACGCTCTACCTCAAGGAGGGGGAGCAGGAGTGGCAGGAGCTGCGACTGCCGGAAGCCGAGGCGTCGGTGGTCTACGATCTCGCCTTTTCACACGATGGAGAGAGCCTCCTGGTACGCTCAGGTCTCGATCCCCAGAGTCTCACCCTCTACGATCTGTCCGGGGAGGAGGCGCAGCGTCGCTGGACAGAGGAGGTCGACGAGCCTTCGGTTCGCTCCGAGGCGCTCGCGGTGCTTTCGCCGGCCGTTGTCGCTGTCGAGCTTGCGGGGGGTGTGGAGCTGCGCTCTCATCTCGACGCTACCCCCCTTGACAGCTACGAGGAGGCGGGTCTCGGCGACGCGGTCTACTTCCCGGAGTCCCGGGTGGCCGCCTACACCCTCCGTCGCTCCGGAGGAGGAGAGACGGAACTGAGGATCTTCGACGAGGAGAGGCGGCCGCTCTTTCTCGGCTCCGGCCTGCCCGGCGATCTGCGAATCTTTGCCGACGGCGCCCTGCTCGTCCTCGCCTCGGGGGAGACGGTCGCGGTGGTGGAGGTGGGGCCGTAATGGGCCGTCGGTTGGTGGTACTGCTCTCCGCGGTGATGGTGGCGGGCGCGACCCTTTTGGCCCAGGAGGCGAGCTGGGAGTGGCCGCTTTCGCAGCCGACGGTATCGGAGAACTACCTGGGTAACTCCGTGTTTCCTACAGGGGAGCCGGGAGTTCCTCCGGTACTCCACGGCATGCGCCTGGAATCTCCGGATAACACGGTGCGCCCGGTCGGTCCGGGACGGCCGGTCTACATTTCCGAGGCCGGAGAGGGTGGGATCAACAGCTTCGCCTCGCCCCTCGGTGGCGTCGTTGCTCTCAGCCATCCCGGGGGTTTGCGCTCCATCTACGGGCACATCGAACCGGTGAGTCCCTACGGCGCCGACCCCTCTCGCTCCCTCGGGATCGTTGACGGCAGCGGGGCCCAGCTCGGGCGCTCTGTGTTCCTCTCCCTCTACGATGAGCGCCTCCGTCGCAGCCTCAACCCGCGGCTCCTCCTTCCGGAGCTGACCGACCGGTTCCGACCGGTTATTCTCGAGCTTCGCCTCTACGCGGTTGACGACGGCCGACTGCTTTGGAGCTCCACACGGGATGATCGGCTGGTTTCCGACGGCACCGTCCGGGTGGCAACCCGGGTTTACGATCGTCAGAGTCTCACCGACCGGGTAGCCCCGTATCGGGTCACCCTCTTTGCGAACGGGGCACAGATCGGCGATTTCCACTGGGACACACGGGAGAACCGGCAGCTCGATCCGTCTGCCCGGGGTAGACAGCGATACGTTGAGGTGGCCGCAACCAACGTCACCCTTGTAGACGGCAGCAACACCCTCGAGGTTGTTGCCCGGGATTTCCGGGGCAATGCCGAGGAACGGGTCTTTACCGTTCGCCGTGCCCCCCGTCGGTGACCTCCGTCCCCTGGTGCCGCTTTCGGGCCATGACCAGTACTTGACACTGCTTATGGGTTTTCCTACGATGACCACCGAATGCGACAGGAGAAGACTGCATGATCCGGCAACATCTTGCAGAGTTGTCCCTGGAAGGGCTCATGCGGGTAGCTTCTCGTCACGATATAGACGTCGAAGCCGATGTCGACCGTGACGAACTGATTGAGGTCCTCGTCGACGCCATCGAGGAAGCCCAGGAGGAGCGAGAGCGCCTCAACAATCATCCTGTAAAGGTTCAGCGCGTAAAATACGAGCTCACCCGGGATGACGAAGTGCCCCCTGATGCAGGTGCCTTTGGCGAGGTTGAACTGCCGGAGCGGTATAACGACACACGAATCGCTCTGATGCTTCGAGACCCCGCCTGGGCGTACGCCTACTGGGATATCCGCGAGAGTAAGCGGCGAGAATATCAGGTTGCTCCTCGGTTTGACGGCATTTTTCTTCGGGTGCTGGAGGTGGAGGACAGCTCCGAGCGGGAGTTCCGGGTTCGCGACACCTTCGAGATCCCGGTCAAGCTCGATGATTCGAGCTGGTACATTCACCTTCCCTCCCAGGCCACGATCTACAGGATACAACTCATCGCCAAGAACGCTCACAGGCGGGAGCTCCTTGCGGTCTCCAACAGCGTAACGGTCCCCAGGGGCAGCTTTGCCGACGCTCATCCGGCCTGCGACGAGGAGTGCAGGAAGATCCTCACCTTCTCCGGTCTCAAGCACCTCGACGTTGCGTACTTCGATCGGAAAATCCCTCAGCGCATCATCGGCGCTTCGGAGCGATAGCCTGTGACACATCTTATGCTGGTGATGCACGCGCATCTCCCTTTTGTGCGCCATCCCGAGCACGAGAACTTCCTCGAGGAGAAATGGCTTTTCGAGGCGATCACCGAGACCTACATTCCTCTTCTCGACGTCTTTGCCCGCCTCCTCGACGACGGGGTCCCCTACAAACTAACCCTCTCGATTTCTACTACTCTCGCGGCGATGCTCCAGGACGATCTGCTTGGAGAGCGCTACCTCACCCATCTCAGCCGGTGCATCGAGCTCGGAGAGAAAGAGGTACAGCGGACCGTGGGAGACCCCGACTTTGCCCCCCTCGCGGAGCTCTACCTCAACCGGTTTCTCCACGCCCGGGAGGTCTTTGAGACCCGCTACGAGGGAAGGATTCTCAAAGGCTTCGACTACTTTCAGAAAAAGGGGCGCCTCGAGCTGATCACCACCGTAGGCACCCATCCCTTTCTACCCAACTATCGACACTTTCCTCAGGTTGTCTCGGCGCAGATGGAGCTCGGTATAGACTCTCACGCCTCGGTCTTTGGAAAGGCCCCCCGGGGCATCTGGTTGCCCGAGTGCGGCTATTACGAGGGTCTCGAGGAGCAGATCAAGGCAAACGGCCTGCAGTACTTTTTCAGTGCGGCTCATGGTGTCCTGTTCGGCAGTGAGGTGCCGCGCAACGGGACCTACGCGCCGGTACGAACCCCCAACGGGGTAGCGGTCTTTCCCCGAGACCTCTTTACGGCCAATCAGGTCTGGTCCTCCCAGGAGGGGTATCCGGGAGACCCGGTCTATCGCGATTTCTACCGTGATATCGGCCACGACCTGCCCAAAGAGTACATCGGACCCTACATCCACGAGGGCACGGTTCGCATAAATACCGGCTTCAAGTATTACGCCATCACCGACAAGAGCGAGAACAAGGTTCCCTATCAGCCGCAGCTCGCCCTGGAGAGGCTCACGGAGCACGCCCGGCACTTTGTCGACTCCCAGGAACGCCTCTCCCAGGAGCTTTCCGCCCTGATGGAGGTCGACCCGGTCATAACCTCACCCTACGACGCCGAGCTCTTTGGTCACTGGTGGTTCGAGGGCCCTCAGTGGTTCGAGGCGGTGGTCCGGGAGATAGCAGCCCGGGACAACAGCGTGGATATGAGTACCCCCTCCCGCTACCTCAAGCAGAACAGTCCCGAGCAGCAGATCGAGCCCGCCTTCTCGAGCTGGGGAAACAAGGGGTATGCGGAGGTCTGGCTCGACGGAACCAACGACTGGATCTACCGCCATACGCACAAGGCGATCGAGCGGATGGCGGAGCTCATAGAGCGCTTTCCAAACGAGACCGGCCTCAAGCGACGCGCCCTCAATCAGGCGGCCCGGGAAGTACTGCTCAGCCAGGGGTCGGACTGGCCGTTTATCATGAACGCGCGAACCGTTGTCCCCTACGCTACCTCCCGGGTCAAGGAGCATCTCGCAAATTTCAACCGGATCTATGAAGCGCTCTCGGGCGGTCAGATGGGAACCGAGTGGCTCACGAAGCTCGAGAAAAAGAACAACATCTTCCCCGACATAGACTACCAGATACTCCGGGGCGCCTCGGAGACGATGCTTCAGGTCTAATCCTTCCCGCCTCCTCCCTCCGCCGGTTCCAGAGGAGGTCCGGACAGGGCGGTAACCGTCGCGCCTCCTGCATATCCCCATAATTACTACACAAACATGTAGCTACCCGATCTGCCTGAGAGAAAAGCGAGAAATTATTCTGTCTCCATTGTTGACAAGAGAGACGGGTACGCTACTATATGTAGAGAACGTGGGAAAAAGTGGGAATAAGTAGCGGAGAGTGGAGACGAAAGGGTGATTACTGGGCAATATCGGGTATCTCTGGATGAAAAGGGACGCCTTCTTGTGCCCAGCCGCATCAGGGCGGCGGTTCCCGGAAACCACCTGGTTATCACCGCCGGTATCGACCGGTGTCTCTGGCTTTTTCCTCCGGAGGAGTGGCGCGGCTTGTCCGACAGGCTGATGGAGACCGCTTCGCCCTTTTCCAGGCGGGCGAGGTTGCTGCAGCGGCGGATTATCGCTCCGGCCCAGGAGATCGAGCTCGACAAGAGCGGCCGGATCAACATCCCCCACAACCTGCAGCAGACCGCAAGCCTCGGTAAGGAGTGCGTGCTTCACGGCATCTCGCGTTTTATCGAGATCTGGGACGTGCAGGAGTATGACGCCTATCTGAATGAGCATGAAAGTGAGTTCCAGGAAGCAGCGGAAGAACTGGGAGGTTCTGTCTTTTTGACATAGCGCTTATGAGCGAGTACGTGCACAAGCCGGTTCTGGCCTCGGAGGTTCTCTCCTATCTGATGCCGGGCCCGCAGGCGTCGCTCCTCCTTGACGCTACCGTCGGACAAGGCGGACATTCGCTGCTATTCCTGAACTCCAATCCGCTCCTGCACGTCATTGGTGTCGATGCCGACCCGCGCATGCTTTCCTATGCCCGGGAACGGCTGGCACCCCACCGCGACCGGTGCGAGCTGGTGCACGCCTGGTTCGACGAGTTTCTGGTCCGCTACGACCGGCCTCGCCGACCTGACAGGATCCTCATGGATCTTGGCATTTCCATGGTGCACCTCCGGCCGGAAGAGGGTGCGGGTTTCTCCTACCGGGACACAGGCGCCTTCGATATGCGCCTGAATCCTGAGGAGGAGCGAACCGCGATGGACGCCCTCGGCAGGCTCAGCGAGTCGGAGCTCGCCGACATCATTTACGGTTACGGCGAGGAGCGCCTCTCCCGCCGGATCGCCAGGGCGCTGAAGGAGCGGCGGCATGAAATAGAAAGCGCCGCCGACGCCGCGGAGGTGATACGCGCGGCGGTCCCCCCCTCCTATCGGAGGGGGCGGATCCACCCGGCGACCCGGACGTTTCAGGCGCTGCGTATCTGGGTTAATCGGGAGCTCGAACGGCTCGAGCGGGCAATACCGCGAGCGGTAGAGCTGCTTGCGCCGGGAGGAATCATCGGAGTGATCTCGTTTCACTCCCTCGAGGACAGGATTGTGAAGCAGCAGTTCAAAAAACTCTCTTCCTCCCTCCCCGATGCGCCGACATCTTACGATGAGAAGGATTATCCTGTGGAGCTTGTGACAAAAAAGCCGGTACGACCCTCAGACGGAGAGCTGTCGGATAATCCCGCATCCCGGAGCGCCAAGCTACGGGTAGCCCGAAAGGTTGCGCCGGAAGGGGAGAGCAGATGAAGGCGAGCTACATTGTCGCTGGTGCGCTGCTGCTGTCGGGACTCCTTCTTCTGAATGTCCTGCAATCCTACCGTTTCGAGCTTCTTGACGGGCGTGTCGAAACCCTCCATGCGGAACAGGAACGGATCGTTGAAGATAACAAGCGAACCATAGCTGATATCACCGCGCTGCTTTCTCCGACCCGAATCAGGCGTCTCGCCGTCGAGGAGCTGGGGATGAGACCGGCAGACGCGCAGGAGATCTACCGCGTGGAGGTCAAACCCCGTGAGTAGAGAGCTCTTTACCCTCGCCTCCATCCCCGAGCAGATCGAATGTGAGGTTGTCACCACAGGAACTGCGGTGGTCGACACCCCGGATCTCGCGGAGCTCAAGGTGGGGTCGGTCTGCATCGACACCCGCTCCCTCGAGCGGGACTCCCTCTTTGTCGCCCTCCCGGGACAGCGCACCGACGGCCACGCCTTTCTTGCCCAGGCGTTCTCAAAGGGCGCGGTTGCGGCTCTCGTGCGCCGGGAGTGGTGGAAGGAGCGGGGGGAGCATCTCACCCGCTGGGTCGACCGGGCAATCCTCTTTGTGGTTGACGATCCTCTCTCGGCGATGCAGCAGCTCGCCATACGCTACATCGACCGATTTCCCGGGATCACCCGGATCGGCATAACCGGGAGCAACGGAAAGACTACCACCAAGGAACTGCTCGCCGCGGTCCTCGCCTCGGTGGCGGAGACCGCCTACTCGAGCGGCAACTTCAACTCCGAGATCGGTGTACCCCTCTCGGTCTTCGGTCTCACCGGGGAGGAGCGTTTCGCGGTCTTCGAGATGGCTATGAACAATCCCGGAGAGATGGAACTCCTCGCGAGGATCGTTCGTCCTCACTACGGGATCATTACCAACATCGGATCAGCCCATATCGGTCAGCTCGGAAGCAGGGACGCCATAGCGGCGGAGAAAAAGGCGATCTTCTCCCAGTTCGACGGCACGCAGATCGCGCTGCTTCCCCGGGAGGATGAGTACTTCGACTATCTCTCCAGGGATATCCGGGGAACCGTTGTCCCCTACGGTCCCAAGGATCTTCCCGGTCTCAAAGACTCGCACCTCCGGGGTGTCGAGGGCTCCGCTCTTCTCTTTTCGGAAGGAACGGTCCGACTCCATATACCTGGAGCACACAATATTCACAACGCCCTCGCGGCGATCCGCTGCTGCCAGCTTCTCGGGGTCTCCTTCTCCGCCATACAGAGCGGCATCGAGGCGGTCCGGGTGAGTTTCGGCAGAGGCGAAATCATAGCCGGGGAAGTGGCGATCATCCAGGACTGCTACAACTCGAGCCCCGAATCTGTCAGGGCGGCGGCGGAGCTGCTGAAGGAGGCCGAGGGGCGACGGGTCGCCGTGCTCGGCGCCATGAAGGAGCTCGGCGAGTTCAGCCGGGCGGCCCACCTCACCGCGGCCCGGGAGGTTCTCGAAAGCGGGGTGGACCGACTCTTTCTTTTCGGAGAGGAGTTCAGCGAGGCGGTCGCGGCTCTCGAGGAGGAAAAGCGGGTGAGCTACACCGACTCCTACGAGACCCTGCAGGAGCAGGTCCTCGACTACATCGCCCCGGGGGACACGGTGTTGCTCAAGGCGAGCCGCTCTGTGGAGCTCGAGCGGCTCACGCCTGTTATTCGAGGGGAGGCTATCGGTGCTTAAGGAGCTGCTCTTTCCGCTGGTGCGCTACTTTACCCCCTTCAACGTCTTTCAGTACATCACCTTCCGGGCAGCCTACGCCGCGGTCACCAGTCTGCTTATCTGTTTTATCTTTGGTCCGGCGATTATCCGCTGGCTCCAGAGGATCAAGGCGGGGGAGGAGATACGCAGCGACGGCCCGGCGACCCACCACGCCAAGTCGGGAACCCCGACGATGGGCGGTGTGATGATCATTCTCGCTATCGTGGTCTCCGCGATTCTCTGGATGGATGTGCGCAACCTCTACACCTGGATGGGAGTGGCGGCCACCCTCGGCTTCGGACTCCTCGGGTTTACCGACGACTTTCTGAAAGTGGTCAAGAAGAACTCCGATGGACTGCGGGCGAAGGTCAAACTCCTCGGACAGATTATCATCGGCTCCGCGATCGCGATCACCATCTACTCCAACCGCCTCGAGACGACAACCTTTCTCTACATCCCCTTTCTCAAGGAGCCGCTCCTCGACCTCGGTGTTTTCTACGTTCCCTTCGCGGTACTCCTCCTGGTGGCGACCTCGAACGCGGTAAATCTCACCGACGGCCTCGACGGTCTTGCCACCGGCCTCGTTCTGATGGTGGCCCTCGCCTTCGCGATGTTGAGCTACCTCGCCGGACGGGTCGACTTTGCCGAGTACCTGCAGATCCCCTACATCCCCGGGGGAGGGGAGTTATCCATTTTGAGTCTCGCCCTGGTAGGAGCGTGCGTCGGATTTCTCTGGTATAACGCCCATCCCGCTGAGGTGATGATGGGGGACACCGGGAGTCTCGCCCTCGGCGGCATCATCGGGGTGATCGCCCTGATGATCAAAAAGGAGATTCTCCTCGCCATCGCCGGCGGCGTTTTTGTCATCGAGGCGGCGTCGGTGATCATTCAGGTGGTCCACTTCAAGATGACCAAGCGTCGGGTCTTTCTCATGGCGCCTCTCCACCACCACTTCGAGCTCAAAGGTTGGGCGGAATCAAAGGTTGTTCTCCGGTTCTGGATACTCGGAGGACTATTCGCAATTCTCACCCTCTCGACACTCAAGATACGATGATGCGACAAGAGTTCGGAGCCGAACGTATCGAGATTACGCATCGGGGCGACCTGCTTCTTCTCCTGGCGGTGATGCTCCTCGCGGGCGTCGGCCTTGCGATGCTCTTCTCCTCCTCCTACTTCAGGGCGGAACGGCTCTTTGACCAGCCCCTCCACTTTTTTCGCAGGCAGGCTGCGTGGTTTCTTCTCGGAGCTGCGGGAGCGATGATCGCGAGCCGGCTGCCCCTGGAGCTCTACCGCCGGTTTCTGCCGGTGATCCTCGGGATAACCCTCACCCTGATGCTCATGACCTTTATGCCCGGGGTAAGCGCCGAGTATCTCGGTGCCCGTCGCTGGATCTTCCTCTTCGGCTTTTCCTTTCAGCCTTCGGAGCTCACGAAGTTCACCCTCGTTCTCTACCTCGCCTACATCCTCGATAAAAAGGCTGATCAGATCGACGACCCGGTAAACGCCCTTCTGCCGCCACTTATCGTGGTGGCGATTTTTACGACCCTGATCTACCTGCAGAACGACTTTTCCACCGCCTTCTTCGTCATGATTGTCGCTCTGTGCATGTTCTTTGTCGCCGGCGTACCCTGGAAGTACTTCATCTCTCTGTTCGGCGCGGTCGTCCCGATCTCCCTGATCATGCTCTTCAGTCGGGAGCACCGGGTCCAGCGGCTTCTCTCCTTTATCGAGCCGCGCCTCGACCCGACAGGCACGGGCTACCAGGTGCTCTCGAGTCAGAACGCCCTCGCCCGGGGAGGGCTCTGGGGCTCGGGGGTGGGGCAGGGAACCCGCAAGCTCGGCGCCCTGCCTGAGGCACACTCCGACTTTATCTTTGCTGTCCTCGGCGAGGAGCTCGGATTCTTCGGCGTTCTTCTGGTCATCCTCCTGTTCGGGCTCCTCGCCTATCGGGGCTTCCGACTCGCCGTGGTCTGCGAGGACCGCTTCGCCTCCTACCTCGTCTTTGGGCTTACCGCGACGATCGTACTGCAGGCGCTTTTGAACATGGCCGTAGTTTCAGGGATGGTACCGGCAACCGGAGTGACCCTTCCCTTCTTTTCTTCCGGGGGCTCCTCCCTGTTTATCACACTGGTGATGTGTGGCGTCATTTTCAACGTCTCCCGGCGGCTGCCGGAGGAGGAGCGAACCCGTTGGCAGAGCTGATCCTCGGTGGAAAGAAGCGCAAACTCTCATCCCGACCGGGGAAGGCGGACCCCCGGAGGGCAGGATCCGAGGCAAAGGGCTCGGGCAATCCCGCGACCCGTTTCCTCCTCGGGGTCGCCGTCGCCCTGGGGCTCCTCATGGGACTCGAGCTCGCCTTTCACCTGCTTCTCGCCCCACGGTTCCGGATAACCCGGATCGTCGTGGACAGCGACCTGCCGGTCTCCGACGAGGAGCTCCTGCGGATGGCGAGAATCCGGGGAGACGAGCTCTACTTCTCCCTCGATCCGGCGGTGGTCGCCGAGAGTCTCGAGGAGTACGCACCAATCGAAACGGCGAGTGTCGCGAAGAGCTTTCCGGACACCCTGGAGATCTCGATCCTCCGGCGACGGCCGGTGGCGGCGCTTCTCGGCTCCGAGGTCGGGCTTCTCCATGTGGACGCGGCGGGTGTGGTCTTTTCGCCGGTCCGAGGGGCGGGGGGTAGTGATCTACCGGTGATTTCCGGTATCCCCGAGAGCGTTGGCGTCGGCGAGACCCTGCCCGATTACGTCGAGAGTGTCCTTGCGAGTGTCCGGGAGCTCAAGATGCAGCGTCCCGAGCTCTACCGGATGATCTCGGAGTATGAGATCGTCGATCACGGCGGGATGCTCTACGACGTTGTCCTCTATCCGATCCCCTTCAGAACGCCGGTCCGGGTGGCGACCTCCTTTACTCCTCAGGAGTCCGGCTACATCTTTATGGTGCTTGACACCTTTCGCCGGCGGGGCATTCTCGACGAGGTCGAAGAGTTGGACTTCAGAAGTCGAAACGTGATCTTTTCGATGAGGGAGGAGTAGGTGGTCGGTGGCGATACGATCGTCGGACTCGATATCGGCACGTCGAAGGTGACGGCGGTGGTCGGGGAGTACAACGAATCAGGGGTTCTCGAGATCGTCGGCATCGGGACCAGTCTCTCCTCCGGTCTCCGCCGGGGAGTGGTGATCAACATCGAAGCAACCCTGCGCTCGGTCCTCGCCGCGGTCGAGGCCGCGGAGCAGATGGCGGGCCGGGAGGTGCAGTCGGTGGTCACCGGGATCGCCGGAAGCCACATCGAGGGGCTCAACAGCCGTGGAGTTGTGGCGGTTACCGGAAAGGGGCGGGAGATCACCCCCGCCGATGTGGACCGGGTGATCGAGGCGGCCCGGGCGGTATCGATCCCGATGGATCGGGAGATACTGCACGTGATTCCCCGCTCCTTTACCGTGGACGATCAGGACGGCATTCGGAATCCCCTCGACATGATCGGCGTACGCCTCGAGGTGGATGTCCACATCGTCACCGGCTCGGTGACCGCCGGGCAGAACCTGGTCAAGTGCGTAAATCGGGCGGGGTTCAAGGTGGACTCGGTCATTTTCGACAGTTTCGCCGCCGCCGAGGCGGTCCTCGTCCAGGACGAAAAGGACCTCGGGGTTATGATGATCGATATCGGCGGCGGCACCACCGACGTGGTGGTCTATCTCGACGGGGCGCCCTACTTCTCCACGGTGATTCCGATCGGCGGACAGCAGGTGACCGGAGATCTTTCGATCATGCTGAAAACGCCGATCGATATCGCCGAGAAGCTGAAGCGGGAGGCGGGTTACGCCTTTATGGAGATGGTCGAGGAGGAGGAGCCGGTGATTGTCCCCGGGGTCGGCGGGCGCCCGCCGATCTCCCGCAGCCGGGAGCAGATCTGCGAGATTATCCAGCCGCGGATGGCGGAGATCCTCACCATGGCGCGGGATCGGGTCGAGAAAAAGGGGCTCCTGCCGCAGATAGGCGGGGGGATCGTCCTCACCGGCGGTGGTGCGCTTCTGCCCGGGGCGGTCGAACTCGCCCAGGAGATATTTCGCCTCGGTGCCCGCCTCGGGGAGCCGGGCAACTACGGCGGTCTTGTAGACCGCTACCAGAGCCCTGAGTACGCCACGGCGGTGGGGCTTGTGCGATTTGCCGCCCGGGAGGGCGGCCCGGTACGGGGGCAGCCGTCGGACAAAGGGTCCGGGGTCCTCGAGGGCCTGAGAGCTTGGATGAAAAACTTCTTTGAATAGATTGCAATAACTGGGAGGGGTTGCATGAACTTGGAAATACGCGAGGACGATTGGGTCGAACCGGAAGATTCGACAAGTCCCACGATCATTAAGGTCGTCGGTGTCGGCGGCGGCGGAAGCAACGCGGTTAACAGGATGATCTCTGTTGGGCTTTCCAACGTGGAGTTCATCGCGGTCAACACCGATCTCCAGGCGCTCCAAAGCTCCAGGGCGTCGGTCAAACGGCCTCTCGGCGCAAAGGTAACCGGCGGTCTCGGTGCGGGAGGTAAACCGGAGGTGGGAGAGAAGGCCGCACTCGAGGACAAGGAGGAGCTCCAGCGTCTGCTCAACGGGGCGGACATGGTCTTTATCACCGCCGGCATGGGAGGAGGTACCGGGACCGGTGCGGCTCCGGTTATCGCTCAGGTTGCCAAGGACCTCGGGATTCTCACCGTGGCGGTGGTGACCAAGCCTTTTAACTTCGAGGGTGCCCGAAAGGCGCGGATCGCCGAAGAGGGGATAAGCAAGCTTCGGGGTTCGGTTGACACCCTTCTGACCATACCGAACCAGCATCTACTCAAGATCGTCGAGCGCAAGACGCCGATAACCGAGGCTTTTCTTCTTGCCGATGACGTGCTGCGTCAGGGGGTGCAGGGTATTTCGGACCTGATCACCAAGGACGGCATGATCAACATCGACTTTGCCGACGTCCAGACGATCATGCTCGGTCAGGGCGACGCCCTTATGGGTATCGGCGTCGGTCAGGGGGACAACCGCGCGGTCGACGCGGCGACCAACGCGATTAACAACCCCCTCCTCGAGGACGCCCGGATCGAGGGCGCCAAGGGCATTCTCGTCAACGTGACCGGAGGACCGGACTTCTCCCTCACCGAGTACGAGGAGGTGCTCAACATTATTACCGCCAACGCCGATGAGGAGGTTCTCGTCATCGCAGGCAGTGCGATCGACGACAACATGGGTGAGAGCGTCAAGGTGACAGTGATCGCCACCGGCTTCTACGCTCCTGAACCTGCCGGAAAGGGTGAGCGAAGCGATGCGGCACAGGGGGAGTCGAAGAAGGAGCAGTTCATATCCCTGGACGAGTGGAGCAAGATGACCAGCGAGAAGCCCGCGGAGGTCCAGGAAGATCTGTTTGCCGACGATCCGGATTACGGAGACGAACTCGGAATCCCCGCGATTCTCCGCTACCGCCGGGCGGCCAACGGCAACCGCTGAAGCCGGTATGGAACTACTGGAGCGGTTCAACGACTATCTGGCGGTGGAGCTGAGGCTCTCGCCCCAGACTGTCGAAACCTACATGCGAGACATAACCGCTTTTCTCACCCACATCGACCGGGAGGGGATCGACATCGTAGAGCTGTCGGCTCAGGAGATAATCGACTACCTCATCGACCGGCAGACCCAGGAGAACGGAATCGAGCAGCGAACCGTGGCGAAGATCGTCTCGGCTATACGCTCCTTCTTCCACTTCTGTGTCCTCGAACAGGTGCGACCGGACAATCCCGCCCGGCAGGTGGAGCTGCCCCGGACCAAGTACCGTCTTCCCGGGGTCCTCCAGGTTGAGGAGGTGGAAACGCTCCTCGAAGGCATTGACATTACTACCCCCCTCGGCCTGCGGGACCGGGCGATCTTCGAGTTGATCTACTCCTGCGGACTGCGCATCTCCGAGGCAGTCGGTCTCACGGTGAGCAGGCTCTACCTCTCGGAGGGGCTGGTTCGGATCACAGGAAAAGGGGGCAAGGAGCGGCTGGTTCCGATCGGGGACGAGGCGATCAGCTGGATAGAGCGCTACCTCCAGGAGGCGAGACCGGAACTCGCCCGAAACAGCGCTGCCGGTAACCACCTGTTTATCAACCGCCGGGGACAGCCGCTTTCCCGAAAGGGGATCTGGAAGCGATTTAACGAGCTCGCCGGCAGGGTCGGGGTCGAGGCAAAGGTGCATACCCTCCGTCACTCCTTTGCGACCCACCTGCTCGAAGGGGGTGCGGACCTCAGGGCGGTGCAGGAGCTTCTCGGCCACGCCGACATAAGCACCACCCAGATCTACACCCATATCGACAACGAGGATTTGCGAAGTTACCACGATGAGTACCATCCGCGCTCCTGAGGGCGCCCTGCCTGAAGCAGCAGCTCCTCCGCGGCCGACCTCACCGGTGAGTCGTCGTCCTCTCTCTCCCGGGCTCCGGATCGCGGCGATCATCGGGGTGGTGCTTCTGCCGGGCTGTGGTCAACGCAACCCCTCCGGGGAGGCCCTCGACTTTCTCCGGCGAACCGAGGGCAGGGAGTACCAGGGGCAGGAGGTGAGTCGGGAGCGGATTCAGGAGCTGGAGGCGGATATCGAGGAGTACCAGGACGATGTGGAGGAGGTAGTTCGCAAGCTCTCCGAGGTAGCGGTTTTTCGAAAGCTCCTGGCCGAGGAGTTTCTCGAACAGGAGATGTACGGCCCCGCCCTGGAGAATCTGCAGGCTGCAATGGAGTTGCAGCCTGCAAACGCGGTCCTCTTCCACCTCGCCGGGATCACCTCCGCCCAGACGGCCCAGGCTTTTGTGGAGGACCCGGCGAGACGGGAGGAGTATCTTCGTCAGGCCGAATCGTACTACCTCCGGGCCCTGGAGCTCGATGGAGAGTACCGGGAGTGTCTCTACGCGATCTCGGTCCTCTACGTCTACGAGCTTGAGGAGCCGGCCTCGGCGGAGCAGTACATCGAAGAGCTCCTGAGGATAGACCCGGAAAACACCCGGGCACGGTTTGTCCGGGCGCGGATGCTCGTGGAGCTCGGTCGCCTCGAGGATGCGGCGGACCTCTACGGGCAGATCGCCGAGGACGCCAACAGTCGGGACCAACGGCGGCGGGCGCTGGAAAATCGCAGGCAGCTTCTGGAGGGAGAGAATTGATGCCGGAGCGGGGACTCTTACTTCGCCTCAACAGACTTCCCTACCTCAAACCGCGGGAGCGGATTCTCCTCGCCCACAGGCTCGAGAGCGCCGACGCCCTCGAGGAGCTCTCCCCGGTTGATTTCGCCCGGGAGCTCGGACATCCGGTTCCTCTCACGAGGGACTATCTGATGGAGGGGACCTTCGATCTCGAGCGGGACCGGGAGCTTCTCGAGCGCGGGGAGGTCTCGTTGCTCTCCTTTTTTGACGATGAGTATCCCCCCCGGCTTCGCACGATCTACGACCCGCCGCTGCTTCTCTTTTTTCGGGGTAATCGTGATCGTCTCACCGGAACAAACACGATCGCCCTCGTCGGAACCCGAACGCCCGAGGCCGAGGCCCTCGCCGCGGCGCGATCAATCGCCGCCGGGGCGGCCGGGGCGGGCTGCACCGTCATCTCCGGTCTTGCGAGGGGCATCGACGGAGCCGCCCACCGGGGCGCCCTCGAGATAACCGGCGGCCGGACCGTGGCAGTCCTCGGCTCCGGTATCGACGTCCTCTATCCGCCCCAGCACAGACCCCTCGCCAGGGAGATCCTCGGGGCTGGGGGTGCGCTGGTGAGCGAGTACTCCCCGGGCACGCCGGTTCGCAAACAGCAGTTTCCCCAGCGCAACCGGATCATCGCCGGGATGAGTGGTGCGGTGATGGTGGTGCAGGCTCCCCGGGATTCCGGTGCCCTTATCACGTCGAACTTTGCCCTTTCCGAGGACCGGCCGGTGCTCCTCCACCCGGTTGGTGTGGGCTCCGCCCCCTCCCGGGAAGGCACCCAGCGCCTCGCCGAGGAGGGGGCGCCGGTCTACGAGAGCTGGAGCGCCCTGGAACGGGGAGAGAACTGGCCGCCCCCCGCCCCGGAGCTCGAAAGCGTCGATGAAACCCTCGCCGAATGGGGGGCGCCGGGCAGCTCCGGCCGGCGGCGTCGCTCACCGCTGCGCCGGCGCGGCCGGGAGCGCAGAAGCGGCCAGGCGCTTCTGTCTCTCTTTCTTGGGGATGATGAGGAGCTTGAAACGTGAACAGCAGGATCGATCGCTACCTGAACTACCTCCGGAGTGTCCGCAACCTCAGCGAGCAGACAATCCACGCCTACCGCAACGATCTCGACGCTTTTACCCTCTGGCTCTCACAGCGGGAGATCGATCTGGAGACGGTGGACTCCCGTCTCGCCCGCCGCTACATCCGGGAGCTCAGCGGTCGAGGAGCGGCGCCGGCGACGGTAAACCGACACATCAGTACCCTCAACGGTCTTTTCAAGTACCAGATGCGCTTTGGAGAACGCTCCTCCAACCCGATGGAAGCGGTCCGCTCGCTCCGGCTCGGCCGGAGTTTGCCGGATATCCTCTTTGAGGATGAGGTAACCGAGATCCTCGACTTCGACGGCGGCGACTTTCCCGCTCTGCGTGACAAACTGCTGTTGGAGCTCTTATATTCAGCAGGTTGTCGGATAAGCGAGCTCGTGGGCATTAACATCGACGATATCGCCTTCAAGCGGCGGTCGGTGCTGGTCCACGGCAAGGGAGGCAAGCAACGGTTTGTCTTCCTGAATGAGCACAGTTACGAGGCGGTGCGCTCCTACCTCCCCCTGCGCCGGGAGCTTCTGCGCCGCCTCGGGAAGCGGGACGAGAAGGCGCTCATACTCAACCAGCGGGGAGACCGCCTCACGCAGCGGGGTGCGGCGCTCCTCATCGAGCGGAGGCTTCGCTCGATCGGGATTTCCAAGCGTGTGAGCCCCCACACCTTCCGGCACTCCTTTGCGACCCATCTTCTCGACCGGGGCGCGGACATTCGGATTGTTCAGGAGTTGCTCGGCCACAGTTCGCTGTCCACAACTCAGATTTATACCCACCTCGGGGTTAACCGCCTCAAGGAGGTTTACGCCCGGGCGCATCCCCACGCAGGGATCCGGGAGCGCCGCAAGAGGGAGATTGAGACAGTGAGAGAGAACAATGAGCAGTAACGCAAAAAGACGGATACGCAGCACCACGGTAGTCGCCGTCCGCCGGGGTGAGAAGGTCGCCATGGCCGGAGACGGCCAGGTGACGATGGGGGAGTCGGTGATGAAGGGTAACGCGCGAAAGGTCCGCACCATCTACGATGGGCGGATTCTCGTTGGTTTTGCCGGGGCAACAGCCGACGCCTTTACCCTCTTCGAGCGGTTCGAGGGTAAGGTGAAGGAGTACGCCGGCGACCTGACCCGGGCGGCGGTGGAGCTTGCCAAGGAGTGGCGGACCGACCGTATGTTACGCCGCCTCGAGGCACTTCTCCTGGTGGCCGACCGGAACAAGACCTTTCTCATCTCCGGCACCGGGGACGTGATCGAGCCGGAGCACGGTGCGATCGCTATCGGCAGCGGCGGAAGCTACGCCCTGGCCGCGGCGAGGGCGTACCTCGACCTGGGGGAGCTCTCCGCCCGGGAGATCGCCGAGCGATCACTGCGTATCGCCGCGGATATCTGTATCTACACAAATGACGCCCTGGTGGTGGAGGAACTCGCATGAAGCGGCGGCTGGAAGAACTCACCCCGAAGGAGATTGTCTCGGAGCTCGACCGCTACATCATCGGTCAGGAGAAGGCGAAGAAGGCTGTTGCCATAGCGCTGCGCAACCGGGTGCGGCGGCAACGGCTGGAGGAGGAGCTGCAGGACGAGATCGCTCCCAAAAACATCATCATGATCGGCCCCACGGGAGTCGGAAAAACCGAGATCGCCCGTCGCCTCTCCAAACTCACCGGCGCGCCGTTTATCAAGGTGGAGGCGACAAAGTACACCGAGGTCGGCTACGTGGGCCGGGATGTGGAGTCGATGGTCCGGGATCTCACGGCGAACGCCGTCACGATGGTCAAAAACGAGCTCCAGGAGGAGTTTCGGGAGGAGGCCGAACGGCGTACCGAAGAGATCCTTCTCGACCTCCTGCTGCCCGGTGGAGAGAGTCAGAAGGGAGGGGAAGGTAGAGGCGATGAGTCCGGGGGCGGCGAGATCGGCTTTACCAATGCCCCGGCGCTTGCGAGAGAGGGGGGCGGCGGGACGAGAGAGAAGTTCCGCAAGATGCTCAGGGAGGGTAAGCTCGAGGAGAAAAACGTGGAGATCGAGGTTTCCTCCGGCTCCGGCTTTCCTGCGATCGAGATTTTTTCCGGCAGCAACTTCGAGGAGATGGATCTCAATCTCGGGGGCATTTCCAATCTCTTCGGCGGCAAGAAGCGAAAGAGGCGGACCACCGTCAAGAACGCCCGGGAACAGATCCACCAGCAGGAGGTGGATAAGCTCGTCGACAAGGAACGGCTGAGCGAGCTCGCCCGGGAACGGGTGGAGCAGATGGGGATTATCTTTATCGACGAGATAGACAAGATCGCCGCCAAGGAGAGCCGTTCCGGTACCGACGTGAGTCGGGAGGGGGTCCAGAGGGACATTCTGCCGATCGTCGAGGGCAGCAGTGTCAATACCAAGTACGGGATGGTCGATACCTCTCACATCCTCTTTATCGCCGCCGGGGCGTTCCATATGTCAAAGCCGAGCGATCTGATCCCGGAGCTCCAGGGTCGGTTTCCCCTGCGGGTCGAGCTCGAGGCGCTCGGGGCGGAGGACTTTTACGAGATCCTCACGCAACCGCAGAACGCACTCATCACCCAGTATCGGGAGCTGTTGAAAACCGAAGGTGTGGAGCTCGAGTTCAGCGACGAGGCGATACGGACGATTTCGAGGATCGCCGCGGAGGTCAACAGCCGTAACGAGAACATCGGCGCCCGACGGCTTCACACGATTATGGAGCTCCTCCTCGAGGAGGTCTCCTTTACCGCCCCGGAGCTTGCGGGGCAGAAGATACCGATTACCCCTGAGTACGTCAGGCAGCGGCTCCAGGGGATCGTGGAGGACCAGGATCTGAGCCGCTACATCCTCTGAGCGGGGAGCGGGCTCCGGCGGGAGCCACGGGATGGAGAGTACTAAACTTATCCTCCCCTTCGCCGATGATGTTAACGAGGAGCCAAGGAAGTAAGGATGTTTTTGAACAACAGTTTTGGCAGGACATTGGATATTCTCCACCGTTCCATGGACGTGAGCCAACTGCGTAACAACGTCATTGCAAACAATATTGCCAACGCCGAGACCCCCAACTTCAAACGGACCGTGGTCAACTTCGAGTCCGAGCTGCGCTACGCCCTCGACGAGGCGTCAAACCCGCCCCGGTTTCAGGCGGCCCTTACCAACGAGCGCCACATTCCCTTCAACCGGGTCCCGGACTACCAGGATGTCCTGCCCCGGCGCTACACCGACTACTGGACCAATGTAAAGAACAACGGAAACAACGTGGATATCGAGGAGGAGTCGATGAATCTGGTAAATAACCAGCTCCTCTATCAGAGCATGACCCGAGCGGTGAGCGACCAGTTTGCCCGGGTCAACCTGGTGTTGAGGTAACAGGCGATGGGAATGTTTACAAGCATTAATACGGCGGCCACGGGGCTGACAGCCCAGCGCCTGCGCCAAGATGTGATCGCCGACAACATCGCCAACGCCGGCACAACCCGAACCACCGAGGGTGGACCGTTTCGCCGCAGCCGGGTCGTCTTTCGGCCGAGGGTGGAGGACCCCTACTGGCGAAGCCCCTTTCTCCCCCGACAGCTCGACAACGGCGTCGGCCGGGGCGTGCGGGTGGCGGAGGTTGAGAAGGACTACGACTCGGAGACAAAGCTCGTCTACGACCCGACCCATCCGGACGCGATACAGTCGGGACCCCGGGCGGGCTACGTCGAGATGCCGAATGTAAACGTTGTGAGCGAGATGACCGACCTGATTGCAGCTTCGAGGGCCTACGAGGCGAACGTCGCCGTTGTTAACGGGGCGAGGAGCATGTTTCAGGCGGCTCTGCAGATAGGAAGGGCGTAGGCCCGAAGGATGGACCGGATGTGACCGGTCTCCGGTCACAAGCCGGCAGGCGGGGCGCTACCGCCCCGACAAGGATACGTCGCCTGAGGGAGGGCAGCGATGAGTGATATGTTTAACGGTACCGGTTTTCGACAGAGCTTTCTCTCACCCGAGCAGGCTCGGGGAGACCAGTTTGTCCTGGCCCGGACCCATCCGAGCCACCGCACCGCCCGGAACGAGGCTGCCGGAACGACCGGATCGACCAACTTCTCCGACGCGCTTTTCAACTCCCTTGACACCGTCAACGACGCCCAGCAGGAGCATGAGCGGCTGACGGTGCAGTCGATTGTGGCGCCGGAGAGCGTTGATCCTCACGATCTGACCGTCGCCTCGGCGCAAGCCAACATGACGCTCAATATTACGAGAAACGTGGTGGACCGGGTGATCCAGGCCTACCGATCGATAACGACACTGCGCTAATTCCGCAGGCCGTTCGTCTTACTGGGAGGGGACATGAACGAGTGGTTTAAGCGGCTGATTGAACAGCTGAAAAACGTATGGTCTCAATGGAAGCCGGTACAGAAGGTGATCTTCTTTGGCGTCATCGGGGTGGCACTCCTCGGTATTGGTCTATTGATCACCTTCAGTGCCTCGCCGACTACGGTTCCGCTTCTCACTACGCCGATTACCGACCAGGAACTGCTTACCCAGATTACAACCCGCCTCGACCAGGAGGGAGTCAGCTACACCCTCAGCGAGGATAACCGGATTCTCATGACCGACGAGGCGACGGCGCAGCGAATGCGCTCGATACTCGCCCGGGAGGATCTGATTCCTCCGGAGACCGACCCGTGGGAGCTCTTCGATATGGAGCGGTGGACGATCACCGACTTCGAGCGCAATGTCAATCTCCAGCGTTCCATCATGCGGCAGCTCGAGCAGCACATTGTCGCCCTCGAGGATGTGGACGCGGCGAGCGTAACGGTGGTTATCCCCGAGGACGAGCTCTTTGCCGAGGCGCAGGACCCGGTGACAGCGTCGGTAATCATAACCCCGAAACCGGGAAGTGACATAACCGAGAACCGCGCCAAGGTCCAGGGTATCGAACGGCTCATCCAGTTTGCCGTGGGGGGACTGCAGCCGGAGAACATAACGATCACCGACCGAAGCGGGGTAGTCCTCAACGACTTCGACAACCTCGAGGAGCTCGACCGCCTCACGATGACTGAACGGGAGCTCGAGATCGAGCGGAACCTCGAGGAGCGTTACGTAGAGGCGATCCACACCGCTCTTTCAAACATCTATAGCCGGGATCGGGTCGAAGTTCTGAACATCGATGTGGAGCTCGACATGGGGCGGCGCACCGAGGAGACCACCGAGCACTTTCCGATCACCACCGTTCCCGACGACCCGCAGACCCCCTTTAGTGAGCGGGAGTTTGTCCTCTCCATCCCCCGGTCGGTGGAAAGCATTGACGAGAACTACGAGGGAACCGGCTTAAACCCCGAGGGGCCTCCCGGAGTCGAGGGACAGACGCCCCCGGCCTACAGGGACCTCGAGGGACTTGTCGGGCGGTACAACAACACCGAGGAACGGATCAACAACGAGATCAACACCCGGCGAATCTTCGAGGAAAAGAGCCCATCCATCGAGCGGGTTACCGCAAGTGTCGCTCTGGACGGTGTTTGGCGCTGGTCATATACTAATGGAGAGGTGGAACTGACGCCGGACGGCAGCATCCAGCGGAACTACACCGCAGTGAGCGGCGAAGAACTTACCGTGGCCGAGGATCTGGTGCGGGACGCGATCGGTTTTAACGCCGACCGGGGCGATTCTGTGACCGTTCGACATGTCCAGTTTGATCGGACCGCCCAGTTCAATCAGGAAGACGACCGATTCCGGCGACAGCAGCAGATACAGATGATCGTGCTCTACGTTCTCCTGGGCATAGCGGTACTGCTGATAGCCTTTATCGTATTCCGTCTCGTCTCCCGGGAGATCGAGCGACGCAAGCGGCTTCGGGAGGAGGAGCTCGCGCGACAGCATCAGGCTATGCGCGAGGCGGCCCTGAGGAGCGCAGAAGACGAAAGCGCCGAGGTGGAGATGTCCGTCGAGGAACGAGCGAGGATGGAGATGCAGGAGAACGCCGTCAATATGGCTCGGGAGCATCCCGAGGACGTGGCTCAGCTCATCCGAACCTGGCTCGCCGAGGAGTAATAGGGTATGGCAAAGCAGCAGGCCCCAGGGGGTGTGCAACAGCAGCAGCAGCAGCAGGCTCCGCAGAAGAAATCCTCTCATCGCAAGGATCTCACCGGCCGCCAGAAGGCGGCTATTTTCCTTGTCACCGTTGGTTCGGAGATCTCCTCGGAGATCTTCAAGCACCTGCGGGAGGATGAGATCGAGTCCCTTACCTTTGAGATCGCCCGCCTCGACAACGTAGATTCCGAGGACCGGGACCGGGTACTTCAGGAGTTCCAGGAACTCATGATGGCCCAGGACTTTATCACAAGCGGCGGTATCGACTACGCCCGGGAGCTTCTCGAAAAATCTCTCGGAAGCCAGAAAGCGGTGGATATCATCAACCGGCTCACCTCGAGCCTCCAGGTGCGGCCCTTCGACTTTATCCGACGCACCGACCCGACCCACCTGCTCAACTTTATACAGCAGGAGCATCCGCAGACGATCGCCCTCATTCTCGCCTACCTCGAGCCTCAGAAGGCGTCGGTTATTCTCGGAAGCCTTCCCCACGATATTCAGTCGGATGTCGCAAAGCGGATCGCCACCATGGACCGGACCACTCCGGAGGTCCTCCGGGAGGTCGAGCGGGTTCTCGAAAAGAAACTCTCCACCCTCTCCACCGAGGACTACACCACCGCGGGTGGCGTTGAGAGTATCGTTGAAATCCTCAACCTCGTCGACCGCAGCACTGAGAAGATCATCATAGAGTCCCTCGAGGAGGAGGACCCGGAGCTCGCCGAAGAGATCAAGAAGCGGATGTTCGTCTTCGAGGACATCGTTATGCTCGACGACCGGGCGATCCAGAAGGTTCTGCGGGAGGTCGATACCAGTGAGCTCGCCAAGGCGCTCAAGGCTGTGGATTCGGAGGTCCAGGACAAGATCTACCGAAACATGTCCAAACGCGCCGCCGGGCTGCTAAAGGACGACATGGAGTACATGGGGCCGATCCGCATGAAAGATGTGGAGGAGTCTCAGCAGAAGATCGTTTCCATTATCCGCAAGCTCGAGGAGCAGGGCGAGATCGTCGTCGCCCGGGCCGGCGAAGACGAGCTGGTGGTCTGAGATGGACCGGCGTTGGGGAGCGTAGTCGATGGCGAGGCAGGTATTTCGCGGCAACGAGGTGCGCAACATAGACAGCAAGGTCTACATTCAGCCACCGGAACCGGTACGGCTGCCTCAGCAACCCTTCGAGGTGGAGGAGGTGGAAGAGGAGTACACCGGCCCCACGATCGAGGATATCCAGCGGCAGGCCCAGGAGTTCAAGGAACGGTGGGACGTCGAACGGGAAAAGATGATCACCGAGGCGAAGGCCGAAGCGGAGCGGATCGTCAACGAGGCGGAGGAGCGGGCGTTCCAGGAGGTCAAGAAGCGAACCGAAGAGGCGCAAGTCCAGAAGGATGAGGCTGAAGCGGAAGCGCAACAGATCAAGCAAGCCGCCATGGACGAGGCGGCACAGATCGAGGCGGAGGCGAGACGGAAGGCGGAGAGCATTGAGCGCGACGGCTTTGATCGTGGTTACGCCCAGGGCAAGGAGGAGGGTTACCGGGAGGGCAAGAGCGAAGCCGACCGGATCGTCGAGCGCCTCCATGTCGTTCTCAATCGAGCCATAGAGCGGCGTAACGAGATTATCGAGGAGTCGGAGACCCAGATGGTCAATCTGGTGCTCACCATCGCCAAGAAGGTTATCAAGGTGATCTCGGAGAATCAGAAGAACGTTGTCATGAACAACGTGATCCAGTCCCTCCGGAAACTGAAGAGCAAGTCCGACGTGGTAATCCGGGTGAATCTTGCGGACCTCAAGACCGTCTCCCAGCACAAAGAGGAGATCATCAAGTCCATCGAGCGAGTCGGCAACATTACCGTCGCCGAGGACACGACCGTCGATCCCGGCGGAGCGATAGTCGAAACCGACTTCGGGGAGATCGACGCCCGGATCGCCTCCCAACTGCGGGAGATCGAGGACCGGATCCTCGAGCTCATGCCTATCTCCAGTCGCGCCAGGAGCAGCGGCGGATAGCCGGTTCCGGCGCAGGGGAGGGGCGCCAATGAATATTCTTGAAAAGTACACCGTCGCGGTAGAGCAGACCGATCCGATCAAGCACATCGGTCGGGTCCAGTCGGTCCAGGGATTGCTGATTGAGAGTCTCGGTCCCCAGGCGATCATGGGTGAGCTCTGCCAGATAAACATCGAACGAACCAACCAGAGCGTCTGGGCGGAAGTCGTCGGCCTCGAAGGCCACCTGGTGAGGCTGATGCCCTACACCGAGATCGAGGGTATCGAGATCGGCAACTCCGTTGTCGCAACCGGTCACGGCCTCAAGGTGGGGGTGAGCACGGCGATGCTCGGACGGGTCCTCAACGCGATGGGGCGTCCCATCGACGACGGCCCGGAAATCGTGACCGAGGAGCAGTACCCGGTCCTCAACGATCCCCCGGATGTCCTTACACGCCGGACCATTGACCAGCAGGTCGAGACCGGGGTCCGGGCAATAGACGCCCTCATCGCAACCGGAAAAGGGCAGCGCCTCGGTATATTCTCCGGCAGCGGAGTCGGCAAGTCGACCCTCCTGGGGATGATCGCCCGGAACACCTCCGCCGACGTTAACGTGATCGCCCTCATCGGCGAGCGGGGCAGGGAGGTCAAGGAGTTTATCGAGAACGAGCTCGGGGAGGAGGGACTCGAACGTTCGGTGGTGGTCGTCTCCACCTCCAACACTCCCGCCCTCGCCCGACTCCGGGCAGCCTATGTGGCGACGTCGATCGCCGAGTACTTCCGGGATCAGGACAACGACGTGATGCTCATGTTCGACTCCGTCACCCGTTTCGCAAGAGCTCAGCGGGAGATCGGTCTCGCCCGGGGCGAGGGGCCCGCCTCCCGGGGCTTTCCCCCCTCGGTGGATGCGGTCCTTCCAAAGCTCCTCGAACGGTGCGGCACCTCCGAGGTCGGCACGATAACCGGGTTTTACACGATTCTCGTCGAGGGCGACGATATGGACGAGCCTGTCTCCGACACCGTCCGAGGCATCCTCGACGGTCACCTCGTCCTGAGCAGGCGCCTCGCTCAGCGCTACCACTACCCCTCTATCGACGTTCTCGCCTCGGTCTCCCGCCTCGAGCGGCGGGTCACACCGCCTCACGTCCAGGAGGCTGCCGGGCAGATCAGGACGCTTCTGGCCGCCTACCAGGAGAACGAGGATCTTATCAACGCAGGCGTCTATGTGAGGGGCAGCAGCGAGGAGATCGACCGCGCCCTGGACAAGATGCCCGAGATTAACCGGCTCCTTCGGCAGCGGGTGGAGGAGCGCTCCACTCTCGAGGAGACCCATCGACAGCTGTGCGAGCTTGCGGGTGTGCCGATTCCCCCGGGGGAGGAGGACCCGGGGGAGGAGGACCTCCAGACAGCCGAGCCCGCCGCCGGCGCGGCGATCGCACCCACGCAGGTCGGCGCCTGGCTGGA